>NZ_JBAKFX010000015.1:0-72283 GCF_037577855.1 Dethiothermospora halolimnae
CTTTACAAGTTTATCTTCACAGTATGAAAAATTCAGATTGTCTTAGTGAACCGCCGTATACCGAACGGTACGTACGGTGGTGTGAGAGGCCGGTAGATAAATTAATTATCTACCTCCTACTCTATAAGAAGATATAAGTTTTGATAATGTTAGGTTATACACAAAATATTGTAAAGAGAGGGATAAGTATGATAATCACAGATAAAATATATTTTCACTCTATAAATAAAGAGAATAATATAGTAATAAACTCTATTACTGGAGCTATTGATATTCTAAATAAAGAAGTTGCAAACATCTTAAAGAATAAAAATGATAATATGCTAAAAAATTTAGACTCTAAAATCATTGAAAATTTGCATAAAAGAGGATACATATTTAAAAATAGATTGGAAGAGGAAGAGCGAATAAATGCTGTTTATAATATTTATATGGAAGATGTTAAAAAACATGATAACATTTTTTGTATATGTCCTACCTTTAATTGTAACTTGGCTTGCACTTACTGTTTTGAAGGAGATATCACTTCAAATAAATCTATAATGTCTGAGGAAAAGCTGAAATCAGTATTTAATTTTATTGAAAATGAAATTAATAACAATGACAATAAAAATAATGTTTTACAGTTATTCGGAGGAGAACCGTTATTAAAACAGAACTTTAAAATAGTTAAAAAAGTATTAGAATTTTCATTAAAACCCCAAATAAGTGGTGTCGATATAATTACCAACGGTGTCGAGTTAATAGATTATAAAGATTTATTAAATGAATACAAAGATAGTGTAAGGTCTATACAAGTTACGATAGATGGTCCTCCGAATGTACACGACGACAGAAGAATGAAAAAGTCTGGGGAAGGAACATTCAGTACGATTCTATCAAATATAAAGTTAATGCTAAGTTTGGGTTTCAATGTAGTTGTTAGAACTAATGTTGACTCCAAGAACATAGATTCTCTTGTAGAGCTTACAGAAATATTAGAAAATGAATTAATTTTATATGACAATTTTGATTATTATTTTTCTCCCGTAATGTCTAGACATGGCGCTTGTGATTCAACAATGTCGGAAGACCAACTAATTAAAAAATTAAATTCAAACTTTACAAATAAATCTTTAGGAGCTAAAAAATATCCCCTGGATGGAATCAAGATATTAGCTCATGTTAGTAATGTATTAGAAGGTAATAGTAGCTTTTCAATAGCTCCATTATTTCATTATTGTGAAGCTGCCAAAGGTGAATATGTAGCATTCGGACCTGATGGTAAATGTTATCCTTGTGGACAGGCAGTCGGAGTTAAAGAGCTAAGCATAGGTAGTTATTTCCCTAAAATTGAACTGAATAAAGAGATATTAAATTCATGGAAACACTTAGGAGTTATGGATAAACCTAAATGTTCTAAATGTAGTATTAGTCTTCTATGTGGAGGAGGATGTCCTTTTCTTAGTTGGAATAAGACTAAAAATTTAAAAGAATCCGTCGAATGCGAAAAACATTATAAAACATTATCTAACTATCTTACCAATTATAAAATAGAAAAGGGGCTAGTATAATGTTTAATGTATTACTTGTCATACCTCCTAAAATTGTGGAAGAAAGGGAAAAAAGCAACTTAGAATTTTTAGGTGTAGGGTATTTAGCCTCCGTATTAGATAAAGAATGTATCCGCAACGATATATTAGATGCTTATAATTATAATCTAAATGTAAAGGATACAGTTAACAAAATATTAGAAATTAAACCAGATATTGTTGCAATCTCAGCTCCATTCGCATATGAATTAATCCAATGTGTAAAAATAGTATGTCTCTTAAGGAAAAAAGGTTATACAGGACATATAACTATAGGAGGACATGCAGCAGTATCATGTAAAGAAAAACTAATAGAATATGTTAATATTAATTCACTAGCTTTAGGAGAAGGTGAAGAAACATTTGGACTATTAGTAAACAGTATAAAAAATAATGACATTGACTATAATTTAAGCGGATATTGGTTTAAAAAAGACAAAAAAATTATAAAGAATTCACCCAGTAAATTAATTGAAAACTTAGATTCTTTACCGTTTCCTAAAAGGAATAATATTTTTACAAGTGAAAGCAATATTATGGTAAAACATAATGGCGGTAATTTTGCTGGAATTGTTACTTCAAGGGGATGTCCATATAACTGTAAGTTTTGCGATGTTAAAGCTTTTTCTAATCAATCCTATGGACCACCTTGGAGGAGTAGGAGTTCTAAAAATGTGGTAGATGAAATAGAAATGATGTATAAGACATATGGAATTACAAACTTCTTATTTATGGATGATAACTTTATAGGGAGTTCTAAAAAAGGAAGACAAAGAGTTTTTGAAATTTGTGATGAAATCATAAGCAGAAATTTAAATATAAGCTTTTCCTTTGAGTCAAGGGTAACAGATGTCGAATTCATATTATTTAGCAAATTAAAACAAGCAGGACTTGATTCTGTGATGTTAGGGATAGAATCAGGGTGTCAGAGAATGTTAGATACGTGGAATAAAAATATAACCTTAAAAGATAGTAAAAAAGCACTAAATATACTATTAGATTTAGGGATTAATTGTCATGCAAATTTTATATTATATGACATGTATTCTACATTAGACGAAATGGAAGAAGTTTACAATTTCATGAAAGAAACTAATATTTATAAAGCATTGAAAAATCCCATATATTTATTCGATAATAAATTATGTGTATTTCCCAATACTCCTCTAGAAGATGAACTTAGCCAAAAAGGTATATTATCAGATTGGTTGGATGTGACTTTAGATAAGGAGGGATGGAAAATCTTCAAATTTCTACAGCCTATAAAATTTTATGAAATTAAAGATGAAAAAATGAAAAGCTTTATATATTTTAACGACTATTGGGTTGATATTATGAAAAACAAAATCCAATATATAAGTTCAAATAAATACTATGAAAAATACAGTAATTGGCTAAAAAAACTGGGATATTGCTATATAAAATTATTTAAACAGGTTATTGATGGAGTAAGGGGAAGTAATAAAAATTTAATATGTGATATTGACAATACAATGAAAGAATATGATAGAAAAATTTTAGGTGATAAATTTTACAATATTAACAACACTCCCCATAAACTAAAAAGCATTTAGATATTGCTATTAATATTTTAGTCCAGCTAAGAATTGTCAAGAAGTAATTTAAAAATATTTAATAACTAGTTGGATTTAAAGAGGGTAACTTTAATAAGCCATTTGAAAGGTTATCAAAAACATAAAATTGAAGTATAAAATTACCTTATGCATAATAGCGCCAAGGGCAACCATTTTAGGTTTTGATTGATATTTCTTCAAATAATAATCGCGTAGTACTGGGTTTTTAGCAGTTCCATTTTTGTTTCTGCTAATGCTAATTAGAGCCATTGTATGAAGTACTCTTCTAGCGATACGAGATCTACGTTTGGACATAGATACTTTAGTACCTTTAAAGTTACCTGATTGGTTTACTGCCTGACTTACGGACAGCAAACATCCATTATTTCACACATGAAGCCACAAAAAAATCATAGCTAAATCCTTTGAAATAAGTTAAAATATTTTTGGACAAAAATAAACTTATAGAAAGGATTAGCTATGATTAACACTCAAGAATATATTATCACAGAATTAAAAAAAACTCTAGAGAAAATGATAATTTTATCTTCAAGACGTTTAGATAATTTGGTTGCAATAGTATTGGGGATTATAGTATCTAAGTCCACTATATTATCAAATATATCTGAAGAACTAAATGATTTTTATTCCACTGCTAAAGAAGAAAGTAAAATTAAAAGGATACAAAGATTTCTTACTAATAAAAAAATAAATCCTGAACATACTTATGAATATTTTGCTTATAAACTATTAAAAAATTATAAAAATCATTCAAAAAGAATTTATATAATCTTTGATCATACAACAATTAAAGATAAATTTGTTATTTTACAATTTTCATTAAAAATAGGTAAAAGGGCAGTGCCACTTTGGTATAAGGTTTTTAAATATAAAGAAAAAGGTAATAAAAATTTTAAACATGTTAAAGAAGGTTTGAATTTTATTTATTCAATAACAAAAGAATATGATTACGAAGTTATAGTTCTTGCAGATAGAGGATTTAAAAGTATAGATTTATTTAAATATATAGATGAAGTTTTGAAATTTAAATATTGTATTAGATGTACTAAAGATTTGGGCATAGAAATAGATGGAAAGTCCAAGATAAAAAAATTACAAGATATAAATACTCTTAAAAATAAGACTAAACATCTTACTGGAATTAAGTTAACAGCTCAAAAATACCTTTGCAATATTGCCATATGCAAAGCAGAAGACAAAGAAGATACTTGGTATATAGCTAATAATCTCGAAAAGCCTTTATCTATTAGAGAATATAAAAAAAGATTTGACATAGAAGAAATGTTTAAAGATTTTAAATCTGGTGGATTTAATCTTGAAGATACTTGGAGTAAAAATATACATTATGTGAAAATGCTTTATTTTTGTGTTTATATTGCTTATTGTTGGATGATAACTTTAGGAACCTCTTGCACAAAAGATAGGAAAAACAGGATAATTAGTACTACTAAAAGACTTAAAGGGAAACAAGTAAGAATATATAGTATATTTAGATCAGGATTAAAATGGTTCAAAAGATGTTATTATCAATGTAAGAAGAAATATCACCTAAAAACTGTTTTTACCTTGTATGAAGGTCAGCACCAAATTTTACTATTGACAAAATACACTGTTATACTTCTAGTTATTTCGATCTATATATTTCTACATATTCTAATTTATTTAAATATTTAGCTTGAAAGATAACAAATCAAATATACAGATTGAATATTATAGTATTTAATCCATTTTATAAATTATTACTGTCCGTAAGTCAGGGTTTACTGCAGGATCTAAACCAAAATAAGCAAAGAGTTGTTTGGTCGATTTAAATGCTGAAAAGTCTCCAATTTCACACATAAGGCTTACAGCAGAAAGAAAACCAGCTCCTTTAAAGGATTCAATAAGATGTATTTGTTTTACAAAGTTAGTATCTTCATTGCAATCCACTAATTCTTGCATATCAGAAAGTATAGCCTCGACCTCGTCGTTGTACTGACGGATAAAGCGAATATAAAGAAGGATATGCTTAAAATTACTGTTTATAGAATAACCAAAAGTCTTTGCATCACTTGCAGCCTTGCTAATTGCATTATACTTTTTTTCTGCATAAGAAGCACCAAACCGTGCTGTAGAGCGTATAGATGTAATGATTTCATCTTTAGAGGCATTGAGAAATGCATCTGGAGAAGTATATTTTTCTAATAAAGTCAAAGCCGTATTTACAGTGATTTTAGAAAAAATTTTCAGGTATTGCGGAAATACCATTCGTAGTTCACCTTGAAGCTTATTAATATAAGTAGATCGGTTATCCACTAGATCGTAGTACTCTCTTGAAAGATTTCTTAAATCAAGAACAAGATCTGATTGAATAAGAGAAACTTTTAAATCTGGCTTTAAACCAATTAATGCAGCTTTTTTTGAATCAAATTTATCATTATGGACTTTTCTAATGTTAATATTTGTGCTATTCTTAGTGCTGATAGGATTGATTATGGAAATATTAAATCCCTTATCACGAAGATAGCAGAAGAGTGGGTAATGATAAATTCTCGTAGATTCTAGGAAAATGCGACTTTCCAAAGAATACATCTCTTCGGCTTCTTTGATTTTAGAAACAGCCATGGACAGGGAATTTAAATCAGAATGTAGGATTTTAAAAGGCTTTCCTACAAAGGTTTGATTGGGAAGTGCAATAGACATAAAGCTAAAATTTGCACCAACATCAATACCAACCGAAATAAATAAGTTTTCAAATAAAATGTTTGACATAGTTGTAGCTCCTTTCTGATAGGAATCCATTTCCATTTAATGAGTATACAACCTTGCGAGTTATACAGGTATAGCCTAAGGCTCCCAACCAGTCGAATCATAAAACCTCATTGAATGGACTAATTGACTAAATCACGGGTATAAGTCAGTTTAACTGACTTCCCAAGGAGGACAACATTATTTGTACTATCCTTAAGAATTATACATTATGATAAGTCTGGAGTCTATTGGGAACCGTCAGACATCTTAAATAAGTTAGATAATATCTGATGAAGGGAGAATACCTTCTTCTATTATCGGGTATGAAAAGATATAAATAAGAGATGAATAGTCTTAGTGACTATATCATTATTATACAAGGAGGTGTTCAAATGATAAGCGATTTTAAAAAAATTGGTTTTAAAAATTTGATTGCACATAAAAATTATTTAAAACTTCTAATTGCAAATGCTATTTCTAGGTTTGGTGATTCAATTGATTCGATAGCATTCGCATGGATGATCTATATTCTAACTGGTTCTAATGTACTAATGGGAAGTATCTTAGCTATAAATGCATTACCTAATATTTTATTTAGCCCTTTTGCAGGTACACTTGTAGACAAATACTCTAAAAAGAAAATTATTATCATTACACATATAGGAAGAGGTATAATTGTTTTAATCACAGCATTATTATACTTTTTAGGAATGTTAAAGCCTTGGCATCTCTTTATTTTGACTTTTATTAACTCTACATTCGAGACTCTAAACATTCCAGCAGTGTTTGCAATTATGCCATCTTTGGTTGATAAAGAGTTATTTTTGACTGCTAATTCATTTTCAAAATCTTTATATAAATTGATGGGATTGATAGGAATATCTATAGCTGGAGGGATTATTGCCACAATTGGTGTATCTGGTGCAATAATGATAGATGGTATAACCTTTGCTATTGCTGCAATGGTAACTTTTTTTATAAAAGTTACAGAAAAAAGAAATAATAATATAAATCTGGATTTTAAAACATACATCAAAGAAGTAGGGGCAGGTTTTAAATATGTTAAGAAAAATCACATAATAATAATATCTATAGTATTATTTGCAGTAGTTAATTTTGCCTTTGGACCAATAAATGTATTGATGCCTCATTTTGTAAAGTATAATTTACAATCAGATGCTAAAATGTTAAGCATTCTTTCTCTTGCTCTTATAGTAGGTGAGATTTTAGGAGGAATTATAGTAGGTCAATTTTGTTCAAAAGTTAAAAAAATACTACTTGTTATTTTGAGTATATTTTTTCTAGGATTAAACTATTCACTATTATTTATACCAGGAAATTTATACTTATTTAACAATAGTTCCATAGTATTTAGTATAATATCCTTTTTTGGGATAGGTTTTTTTCTTATTTTTGCTATATCTTCCTTAACGGCATATTTGTTAGAAAACGTGTCAGAAGAATTTTTAGGAAGGACTTCATCTTTTATAAACATGGTTTCTGGGTCAATGACTCCCTTAGGCATGTTCTTATGTGGAATTGTAGCACATTACATATCAATATCATTAATATTTTTAACAATGGGACTGATGATTTCTATTGTATCAGTGATACTTTTCTTAAGAAAACCTATAAAAATAGAAAATTAGTTGTTATAAAATCATAAATGGTATAAATACTAAGAACGTTTGTAAATAACGTTCTTAGTATTTATACAACAGAAAGGTATAAATATGAATTTGTTTCAACTTTTATTTAGTATAATTATCAAAATAACCTTGAATATATACAATAGGAGTACCCTTATCTCCACTACCCGATGTTAAATCGGAAAGGGAGCCTATAAGGTCTGTCAATCTTCTAGGAGTTGTACCTTGAGCTTCCATGGATCCCACAAGGTCCGAAGATTTACCTTTAATATATTCTGATATGGCATCTCTAAGTTCCTCACCTTCTAGATGGGAGAAGTTATTATCGGCAAGATATTTTAACTTGACTTCATTAGGTGTACCCTCTAGTCCTTTAGTATAACCTGGCGATACAACAGGGTCAGCAAGCTCCCATATCTTACCTACAGGATCTTTAAAGGCACCATCACCATAAACCATAACTTCAATGGCTTTTCCGGTCTTCTCTTTAACCATTTCTTGAATTTTATTAACAATGGTATCACAATCCCTTGGGAAAAGTTTAACCCTATTTTCTGTTGATTTATTAGAGCCTAAAAGACCATAGTCTTCATTATAACCATTACCATCAATAGAAGTTGATAAAATATCGTCCAGACCATATATTTTTTCTCCACCATTATTTTCTAATATTCTTTTAGTTCTAAATCTTGTATGAATATCACAAGTAAGAACATTTTTAGTATGCTTTAAAATAGTTTTTGGATCATTTGAGAATATTACTTCACATTCCACACCATATTCTTCGATTAAAGATTTATAATAATCAATATAATCAACACCAGTAAAAGGGTGTTTTATATATCCAAAATTATTACGGAACTCTTCCTCGGATAAAACATCGGTCCAAGGATTTACACCTTTTTCATCAAGGACATCAATACTAACTAAATGATTCCCCACTTCATCTGAAGGATAACTAAGCATTAAAACTATCTTTTTAACTCCCTTTGCAATACCACGAAGACAAATTGCAAAGCGGTTACGACTTAGTATAGGGAATATAACGCCAAGGGTATCGTCCCCAAATTTTGAGCTTACATCTTTACTGATGGCGTCAATACTTGCATAATTTCCTTGGGCACGGGCAACTATAGATTCTGTTACACTTACAACATCCCTATCTTTTATAGAAAAACCTTCCGCTTTTGAAGCCTTTAATATACTATCTACAACTATCTTTGATATATCGTCATTTTCTTTAATAATAGGAGCCCTAAGACCTCTAACAACAGTTCCAACAACTCTTTCCATTGTAATTCCCCCTTAAATTTTTTATATTAATCCTTTCAGTTGTACTATATACCAACTTGTGATATAAGTAAAATAAATAGATATAATATAAGATATAAGGAGTGTTTATATGTCTATAAAACTTGATTTATATAAAGTTTTTAATGCAGTTTGCAAATATGAAAGTTTCTCGAAGGCAGGGAAAGTCCTTTATATGACTCAACCTGCTGTAAGCCAAGCCATAATGCAACTAGAGCGGGAACTGGAAGTGGGACTTTTTATAAGAAATTCCAGAGGAGTAAAGGCAACAAAGGAGGGTAAATTACTATTTGAATATATAAGCTCAGCACTAAACTTAATTGATGCAGGAGAAAAAAAGGTTCATGAATCTAAGGAATTGATGTCAGGAGAACTTAAAGTTGGAGTGGGAGATACTATTTCAAGATATTTTTTGTTGCCCTATTTAGAAGTGTTTCATAATAGATATCCAAATATTGATTTGAAAATTATTAATCGCACCACATTAGAGCTTTGTCCATTATTAAAGTCAGGAAAAATTGATATTGCAATTTGTAACTTGCCTATTAAGGACACCTCTATAAAGGTGAAAGAGTTAATGGATATAGAAGATATTTTTGTGTGTGGGCAAAAATATAAAAATCAGATTTCTAAAGATATAAATCTTGAAGACCTAGGAAAATTTCCACTAATATTATTGGAACCTACGTCTAATTCAAGACAGTATGTGGAGAAGTATATGCTAACAAAGGGTATAAAAATTAAACCAGAAATTGAACTAGGATCCCATGACTTACTTTTAGAGTTTGCAAAAATAAATTTAGGAATATCCTGTGTGGTTAAGGAGTTTTCTAAACAGTATTTAGATAAAGGAGTTTTATATGAACTTCCTATAACTGAAAAGATACCTAAAAGAGGTATAGGGGTTTGTTTTTTAAAGAGTTTATCTCTGTCTCCATCTTCAGTTAAATTTGTTGAAATTTTAGAAGAGAAGTCTTAATAATTCTTAATACTTTTCTTTTATATTTCTTAAGCTTTTGAAGGTAGAATGGCCTTAGAGGTGATTTAGATATGTTTAAGTTTATAAAAGAATTCATTAAAAATCCTAAATTTATCGGAGCTGTAGCTCCTAGTAGTAAGTATTTGGCAGAAAAAATGATAGAAAGTATAGATTTTAAAGATTGTAATTGTATTATAGAGTATGGACCAGGAACTGGAGTTTTTACAGAAAAATTAATTACTAGAAAAAAAGAAAATACTATATTAATTATATTTGAAAATAATAAAGATTTTTATAATGAGTTAATAAAGATATATGGGTATAAAAATAATGTTAAAATAATAAATGATGGAGCTGAAAATACAAATAAATATTTAGAGTATTATAGTATCAAAGAGGTAGACTACATTGTATCGGGACTCCCTTTTACATCACTACCGGGGAATATTTCCGATAAAATATTAAAAAGCACAAAAGAGATGTTAAAGAATAGGGGACAATTCATTACCTTTCAATATTCTTTAGTAAAAATAAATTTTTTTAAGAGTTATTTTAATAATATAAAAAGTAACAAAGTTATACTAAATATTCCCCTTGCCCATGTGTTAAGATGTGAAATAAAGGAGGAGCTATGAAAGAAAAAATATTAGTTGTTGATGATGATAAAAATATAAGAAAGTTAGTAGAGGTTTATTTAAAAAATGAAGGATACCTTGTTGATAAGGCAAAGGACGGAAAAGAAGCCTTAGATCTAATAAAAGAAAAAGAATACGATTTAATAATACTAGATATAATGATGCCTAAATTAGATGGGGTAGCTACTTGTATAGAAATCAGAGAAGAGTACACAATGCCCATAATATTTTTATCAGCTAAGGGAGAAGAAATTGATAAGATAGAGGGATTAACTGTTGGCGCAGATGACTATATAACAAAGCCCTTCAGTTCAATGGAGTTAATTGCTAGGGTTAAAGCTCAACTTAGAAGATATAAAAAATTTAATAATAAATCTACAAATAAAAACATAATTGAGATTGAGGATTTAATTATAAATACTGATACCCATGAAGTTACTGTAAGGGGAGATAAGGTTAAATTAACACCAAAGGAGTTTGATATATTAGAGTGCTTAGCCCAAAATAAGGGAATTGTATTTAGTGTGGAAAAGTTATATGAAAGGGTTTGGAAAGAAAAGTTTGCAGTTTCGGATACTTCCATAGTGGTCCATATAACTAATTTGCGACAAAAGATAGAGCTAGATCCCAAATCCCCCCAATATATAAAGACTGTATGGGGAGTCGGGTATAAAATATGAAAAAGAAAATATATAATAAAATATCAGTAAAGTTAATATTATTGGTAGCTATTGCTTTTTTAGTGAGTATAGTTACCTTCGGTGCTATAGCAAATATTTTTACAAACTATATGATAAATAATTATGGCAATAGAGAAAACGTACCAATAACAACAGCTTATAAAATTTATTCAGGTACTATAATATCTCTACCTTTTATAATTTTTCTCATTATTTTTCTTACAGGGGTAAATAAAAGGATTAAATATTTAAGGTATATAATAGATGGAGTTAAGGAAATAAAGGATCAAAGCTATTTAGAGGAATTGGATGTAAAAGGTAAGGATGAAATTGGAGAGTTGGCAGAGAGTATAAACATAATGTCTAATAGACTAAAAGAGAACTATAGGAAAGAAAAAGAAATAGAAGATGCTAAAAATGAATTAATAGTGGCAGTATCCCACGATTTAAAGACTCCGCTAACTTCAATAATTGGTTACTTAGAATTGATTAATAAAAATATAGACAATTATAATAAAGAGGATAAAGAATATATAGA
The DNA here is from genome assembly GCF_037577855.1 of Dethiothermospora halolimnae. Taxonomy (NCBI): domain Bacteria; kingdom Bacillati; phylum Bacillota; class Tissierellia; order Tissierellales; family Thermohalobacteraceae; genus Dethiothermospora; species Dethiothermospora halolimnae. The sequence goes on from NZ_JBAKFX010000015.1 coordinate 11,689, forward strand.
GATAGTGTATAAGAAAAGCTTGAGTTTAAAAAAATTAATAGAGGAATTATTTGAATATACTAAACTTAATAGTGGATATGTCACTTTAGAAAAGACTAAATTCAATATAGGTATATTAATAAATCAAGTGGTGGGAGAGTATATACCCCTTTTAAAAAATAAAAGCATAAGAACAGAAATAAAGAGCAATAGTGGAGAATTATGGTGTGAAATAGATGTAGAAAAAATGGTTAGGGTTATAGACAATATAGTAAGAAATGCTGAGAAATATAGTTTTCCAGATACTGATTTTAAAGTTTCTATAGTTCAGTTAGAGGATAGTATAAAAATAACCTTTCAAAATGTTGGGGATAATATAGATGAAAAACAATTGAAAAAGGTTTTTGAAAAAATGTATAGACTAGATAAGGCTAGAGCTTCAGAAAATGAAGGTTCAGGATTGGGACTAGCTATATCAAAAAGAATTATAGAACTACATGGGGGAGAGTTATGGGCTGAATGTGAAGGTAATAATATAAAGTTTAATATGCTTCTTAAAAAATATAGTCTTTAGTATAATAGGTCTTCTAAAAGAAACATGGAAGATGCTTTTGTTTTCATATAATTATTAAAATATAGCTATATAGGGGGTTAGAAAGGACTTGACTAAAATTAGAATATATAGATCAATAGTATTTGTTCCACTTGTATGTTTATCTCTAGTGTTTAAAGCCTATTTAGAACTTACTATTATTATAATTTCTATTTTAGCATTTTATGGTTTTAAACATTAGTAAAAAGCTTAAATTTAAAATATTGTAAATAATATAGAAAGTATATATAACACCCTATATTTGTCTGTATTATATATGTATATATACAAAAGATAATAGTATATCATTAAAAAAGAGGTGATATATATGAGTAGAAATAAGCCAATTGATCCCAATGCCAGAGCTGCTTTAAATAATTTAAAATATGAAATTGCAAATGAACTTGGAGTTCCCCATAATATGAATGCAAATCCAAATGATTATACTCCAGTTCAGAATATATACATGGCAGGAAATGTAGGAGGCCAGATGACTAAAAGGTTAATTCAAAAAGGGGAAGAAATGTTAATAAATAAAAATAAATAACTTACTTTAAAAACCTAGGCAATGTGTCTAGGTTTTAATATTAAAATAAGAAAATGCTAAAGACTATAGATAATAGTTATGATAAGATAGTCCTAGTAATACTTATTAGGAGGAAAACATGGAAAACACATCAAAAATGTATACATATATAATATTAATTACAAGCTTTGGTTTAATAGCTAGCTGTATTATTTTTAATATCTCTTTAGTATACGGTTTTTTAGGTGCAATTATATTTTCAATTATTATGTTAAGGAAGTTAGGATTTGCACTGAAGGAATTAACTAATATGATGATAAAAGGGATAATAGAATATAAAATTATTTTTATAATAGTAGTATTAATGGGGACAACCATATCAATATGGTTATCATCGGGGACTGTACCGGCATTAATATATTATGGGTTTAAATATATTCAAGATACTAATTATCTGTTAGCATGTTTTTTTATAACCTCTATTATTTCAGTTGTTATGGGAACAGGCCTAGGAACATTAAGTACCATGGGTATAGCTCTATTGGCAATAGGAAAAGGTCTATCGATACCTAGCCATATACTATTAGGAACAATGATATCAGGAGCTTTTTTAGCAGATAAAATATCCCCCATATCGGGACTTGTTAATCTTAACTTAAAGGTAACAGGGGTTAAATATAACCAAGGGATAAAATCAATGATGAAGACTTTGGTTCCTGTGTTCATACTTTCATCTATTATATATTATTTTATAGGAGAAAATTATACTTCCCAGATTAATCCGTTAGAAATATCTAAATATCAACAGAATATAATGTATTCATTTTCAATATCTCCAATGTTATTAATTCTTCCAGTTGGAGTAATAGTTATGTCTATATTTGGAGTGAAAACAGTTCCTAATATGTCCATAGGTATAATGGTAGGTAGCTTAATAAGTATTTTTTATCAAAATATTTCTGTGGAAAACTTAATAAAATATGTTCTAATGGGTTTTAAAATTCAGGATAATCCTCAATTAAGTGAGATTCTTAAAGGAGGAGGGGTGTTTCCCATGACAGAAGTAATATTAATAGTAATGGGAGCACTGGCTTTAAATGGATTGTTCGACGGGACCAATATAATAGCCCCAATAATTGATGGCATTATTAAAAATATTAAAAGTAGAGGGAGTTTAATAGCAAGAACAGGGTTATTAAGCATGCTATTAACAACAGCAACCTGTGACCAAACAGTAGGAATAGTAGTTCCAGGGAAGTTTTTAAAAAATAAATATAAAGAGTTAAACCTAGATAATGGAGTTCTTACTAGAACCATCTCCGATACAGGTGTAGTGATAGCCCCATTGGAACCTTGGAATGTTAATTCCATATTAATAGCCGTAATAACCGGGATTTCTACCACTGAATATGCCCCATATGCCGTATTATGCTATCTGTTTCCTATCATTACTATAGCCACGGGCTATTTAAATATTAGGTTAAGTAAAGTTAGATCAACTAAACAAATATAAGGAATAAAATAAGGAGATATTAATATGAAACCAACTTTAAAAATCATAATAGCAATGGTTCTTTGGGGGAGTATTGGATTATTTGTTAAAAACATTAGCTTACCATCTATAGAGATTGCCTTTTTAAGGGCAGTAATCGCCAGTATAGTTCTTATAGTTGGGAGATTACTAATAATAAGAAATCCTAGGAAAAGTATAAATAAATATAGTAAAAAAGATATATGGTTATTATTTTTTTCAGGAATTATATTAGCATTTAATTGGTTTTTTCTTTTTAAAGCATATAAATATACAACAGTAGCCAATGCTACGCTGACCTATTATTTAGCCCCGGTGTTTGTTATATTTCTTTCTCCTGTTGTTTTTAAAGAGAGAATAACTAAAAGGAAACTAATATCTGTATTTGTTGCTATGGCTGGCTTGGTATTGATTGTAAGCAGGCAAAAAATCATGTTAGATATCAACTATGAACATATAAAGGGAATTACTTTTGGAGTATTGGCAGCCATACTATATGCAGGGGTTATTATGTTAAATAAATCTATAAAAGAAGTTACAAGCTTTAATAGAACTATAATACAAATAGTAATCAGTGGGTTGGTTTTATTACCCATTATAATCTATAGAGATAATATAGATATATCCAGTACTAAGGGATTAATCAATATAATAATTCTAGGAACAATCCATACTGGTCTGGCCTATTTATTGTATTTTCCCAGTATAAAAGATGTTAGTGTTCAACGGGTTTCAGTATTAAGTTATATTGATTCTATTTCAGCAATTATTTTTGGCACTTTATTTTTAGGAGAACCTTTAGGGATATTTCATATTATGGGGGGAGGGCTTATCTTGATTTCTCCATTTATAAAAGACAGGACCTAGGTCCTGTCTTTTAAACACTATCCCACTTAAAAAACTTATTTCCCAAAACAATAAACACTAAACTCAATCCAACTAAGATTAAAGACTCCTTAGGAAAAGCCAATATAGTTTTATTTTCCACCCAAACCCCCCTCATTACATAAAGACCATGAATAATAGGATTAAATATTTCTAATATCTTCACAAGAAAGGGACTAAACATTTCAGGAGGAAATGTAAATCCACCTAAAAACATCTGAACATAAAATATAATTAGAGCTACCGTTTGATAGGTGCCACTGCTTTTAAAAAAGGAGCCTAAGAAAAATGCAAAGGTAAATTGAAACAAATTGATTAATCCCAGACCTAAAATAATCTGAACTATATTATCCATTGGTACAGTAACTCCCTTTGAAACCACTGCGAAAACTACTAATGCTATGATTCCTGAGATTTGACATATAAGGACAGCTAAAAATAAAGATAGGGCTATTTGTATCGGTTTAATTCCTAAAAGTTTATATTTAATAAAATAACTATGTTCTTTATGGGTAACTAACCTCATACCAAAGACTAAAATACCTGTATTAAGGATTATAACTGGTATATAGGCTGGCAAAAGATACTCCACAATTGAAATTTGAGTTTCTGGACTCATTGAATCCTTTAATAAATTACTGAAGATTAGATACATTAGTATAGGAAAGGCTATTACAAAAAACATATTTTGAAAGTTTCTAAACTGTAGCTTTAATTCATATAGACCTAATGCTTTCACTTTTTTCATTGATAATATCCCCCTTTTCGTCTAATTTATATCCTGCCACTTCTAAAAACACATCTTCTAAACTTGGAGACTTAACTGCTAGATTTTTTATGCCAACATGTTCTAAAAGATATTTAAGAACCGATTCATCATCATCGGTTTGGATCTGATATCTACCATCGGGTAATTCCTTGGGATTATACTTAAAGAGTTTAAATTTACCATTAGAATCCTTTAGCTGGAACTCTATTATCTTTTCACCGTGGGAATATTTATCTATGGCATCGGTAACTGTTCCTAGATAGGCCATTTCTCCTTCATTTAATATTAATATTCTATTGGCTAGATATTCTATTTCATCTAAGTAGTGACTAGTTAAAATTATGGTAATATCCTTATTTTTATTTATCTTTTTTAATATATTCCATGTAACCCTCCTAGCCACTGGGTCAAGACCTGTAGTTAATTCGTCTAGAAAAATTACATCGGGGTGATGTATAAGGGCCAGTAAAACTGCCAGTCTCTGTTTATTTCCTCCAGATAAATGCTTTATATAGGTTTTTCTCTCTTTATAAAGGTCAAAATCCTTTAAAAGCTCATTTATATCCTCATCACTACCGGTTATATCTTTATATAATTTACATATGTCCATAACCTTGGCCTTATTTTCAAAATGGCTATGTTGCATTTGGACCCCGATATGATCCTGTAATGCCTTTTTATCAAAAAGATATTCTATACTACCCTTATCCTGTTTATAAATATCAACTATACAGTTTATGAGAGTAGTTTTACCGGCACCGTTATGACCAACTATACCAATAATTTCTCCACAATCAACATCAAAGCTAATATTTTTAAGGGCCTTCTTTTTGCCAAAGGTTTTAGATATGTTATTTACTTTAATTAGACTTTTCATTTTAATCCCCCTCGGACTAATATTTAACTTATATATATTGTATCATCTGTCTAATATTATTTTAATTTTTTCATACCGATAAAAGGAAAGTTTAATACCATATTTGAAAGTTTCATGACATAACTCCGTTCTGTGCAGAGTGCAAGGTGAAGAGAACAGGGAGTTGGTCAGGCTATAATTTTTTGTAAAAGATAACTTTTCTAAGCATTAAAAAAGGAGCATTTGTGCTCCTTTTTTAAAATATCTATTAATTTACATGTAGGGACTAGGCATGCCTAGTCCGGTTTTAAAGCCATAAAATATGGAAAATACATAAATGTTTTATCAAACTTAGTCTTTAGAATCGTAGGTTTTTACAGTTAAAGGGTTACAGATTGTGCATGGTCAACCCTACACATTCATTCGAAGGCTTCCTTTATGTTTTAAGAAACTTTATCTTATTCTTAGTAATCAAAGCATTATCATTTTCATCAGTATTTTTAAAGAAAATAATAAAGGATGATGTACCATAGGGGGATATACGATGGATATTTTTTAAATTAACTATATAGGATTTATGGGTCCTTAAAAAAGCCGAGGATAGCTTTTCTTCTATTTCCTTAAGACCCATATTTGTGATATATCTATTATTTGGAGTATGGATAATAAGTTGCTTTTTATCCTTTTCAAAATAATTAATTTCATTCATATTTATTATTTGATAGTCTTCATTATTTTTTATAACAATAATATCATTGTCCTTTAGAGATGCAGTCATACCTTTTTCATTTATTTTATCTAAAATTTTTTGTAAATCCTCCTTTACCCTAGAAAAATCAATTGGTTTTAATATATAATCAAAGGCTCTGATCTCATAGGAGTCTAAAGCATAATGACGAAAGGCTGTTATAAAGACAATCTCTATATCTTTATTAATAGTTTTCATTATTTTTGCAGCTTCAAGACCATCCATTTTAGGCATATCTATATCCAGAAAGGCTAAGTGGACTTCATATGTTTTTATTATTTCCAAAGCTTCTTCACCATTGTTTGCCATAAATATATCCTTAACACTATCATTTTCTTCAATAACCTTTTTTAACACCCGTAAAGTATAAATATCATCATCACATATTAATATACTAATCATATAATTAATCACCTATCTTTACTATAAAATCTATTCTATTATTACACTTATCTACATCAATACTACCACTATATTTTTCTACCAACTCTTTAACTATGTATAGTCCATAACCCCTACCGGTATTCTCTTTAGTGGAGAAACCTTGCTTGAAAAAATCTTCAGTATTTATATCTTCGTCTATATAGGGATTACCTATTTTAAATATATAGCCATCAAGGTTTTCGGTATGCTCAACATGAAAAAACATTTTCTTAGGTATATCATTGGTTAAAACATACTCTATGGAATTATCTAAAAGGTTTCCAACAATACTAGATATATCCCAAGGTTTAATTGAAGATAGCTTGACTCTACAGTACTTCTCTATAACAAACTCTATTTCCTTTTCGTTTGCTAATTCTTTTTTAGTGTTAACAAGGGCTGTTAAAGTAGGATTACCTAAACGGAGAAAATGACCTGAAAACCTGTAGCTATTTGAGATCCCCTGTAGATAGTTTTTAGCAACATCATATTCTTCTAAAATAAGCATAGAACTAACGGTTTGAATATGATTAATATGGTCATGACCTTTTTGTCTAAGGAGATTAATCATAGCTTCTGTATTTTTTAAATCTGTTTTAACCACTTCTAATTCCTTTTCCCTTATTAAACTTTTTATAAATTTTATTAAGACGGATATATTTATAATGATTATTAAAGCAATAGATAGAATACCTATTAAAAACCACCTATTAAAATGTTTATATCTTTTAGTTAATAAAAGAAATAATAGTAGAAAGATAATTAATGTTTGACCAAGACCTATAATAAACCAAAGTTTTTTATTCATAATATTAACTCTCCATAAATTCTATTCAAATTAATTATATAATAAATAAAGTTTAATAAAAAGATGTTAAGAGATATGTTAACAAAAGAATTATTATTTATAATATAATTAACATACATGAATAATAACCTTAAAAAACAAGGAACATTTTAAATATATTAATAAAAAAATAATAAATATTAATTATAACCTTGACAAAATTAATATGCAGTAATATAATTTAAATTACAAATATTTCATAAGGGGGATTAATATGGAGAGTAAAAATACTACTTTCGCTAAATTCAGAAGATTATTAAAAATGTTTCCTAAAAAATCCTATTTTACATTGGGAATAATCTTTATAGTATTAATGTCAATAACTTCAATAGCCACATCCTATGTAATTAGACATTTTTTAGATTCGGCTGCCAATAAGGATATGGATCTTTTCATCAATACGCTTTACTTAGGACTGGGAATATTTCTATTAGATACTTTGTTAAGTTATTTAAAAGTAAAGTTACTGGGGATATATACCGAGTCTGGTGTTACTAGGTTAAGGAAGTTATTATCCAAAAAGATAAATAAATTACCTATTAGGGATTTAGAAAAGAAACATTCAGGAGACTATGTTTCAACAGCAACAAATGATATAGGAAAGGTTAGAACATTTTTTGCCACAACGGTACCGGAGATAATATCTATTCCCCTTACCGCTATTTTAGCTTTAATATATCTTTGTATATTAAGTTGGAAACTTACAGTAGTAAGTCTTATACTGACTCCAATATTAATACTAGGAGCAGGGAAATTAAGTCAATCTATATCCCATATAAGTAGAAGGCTTCAAGATAAACTTGGAAAAGTAAACTCCATTGTCCAAGATGCCATAGGGGGTATAGAGATAAGCAAGTCATATAATCTAGAGGATAGTTTAGAAGAAAAATATAATCACTCTGTAGAAGAAACCGTTGAGACAGGTAAACATCTTGCTAAAAGGACTTCCATTTTGGAAGGATTTTCTCAAGTATTGGGAATAGTACCCTTCTTTACGACATTTTTATTAGGGGGATATTGGGCTATTAAAGGGGATATGACAGTGGGAGGTCTACTTGCTTTTATAAACCTATTAAATTATTTAACTTATCCGGTAAGTCAGTTTCCAAAGCTACTGGGTCAAACTAAAAGTAGTTTAGCAGCCGCCGATAGAATCTTTGAAGTAATGGATGATATGGAGGAAAGGTCAGAAGGTGAAAGTTTCAGTATAGATAATAGTAAGGACTTAATTGAGTTTAACAACGTAAATTTCTCCTACCCAGGTAGTAATGAAAAGGTATTGAAAGGTATGAACTTTACCATTAAAAATGGAGAGTCGGTGGCATTGGTAGGTCCCAGTGGTGGAGGTAAAAGTACAATTATAAAGCTTCTATTGGGATATTATGAAAATTATGATGGGGATATAATGGTTGGAGAAAGGGAATTAAAGGAGTGGAATTTAAATAGTCTTAGGGATATATCGGCATTGGTATCCCAGGATACCTTTTTATTTCCTGAAACCATAGAAACAAACATAAAATATGGAAGGTTCGATTCCAATGATAAAGATATAATAGAAGTAGCTAAAAAGGCCAATGCCCACCGTTTTATAGAAGAGTTTAAAGATGGTTATGATACAAAGGTAGGTCAATTGGGGAATACCCTTTCAGGTGGACAAAAACAGAGGATATCAATAGCTAGGGCAATGATAAAGGATGCTCCTATATTACTTTTAGATGAAGCCACATCTGCCCTTGATACAGAATCAGAAGCACTGGTTCAAAATGCCCTAGAGGGATTTATAGAGGATAAAACCAGTTTAGTTATAGCCCACAGACTATCAACCATTAAGAATGTGGACAGAATTTTAGTTTTAAATAATGGGAAAATAGTGGAAGAGGGAAGTCATGATGAATTAATTAAATTAAATGGTTTTTATACTGAACTATACAATAAACAGCTTAAAAATCAACAGTTAACTTTAAAGCAGGAGGTGGTATAGATGAAAAAGAAAAGTACTTTTATAAGAATATTTAAGATTATGAAAAAAACATTTATACCATATACCATTGGACTTTTATTTGCTTCAGCATCCTTTCTTTTAATACAAATATTTCTTTCTAAAATGTTTATGGGGATGTTTAATGCAATAGCTGATAAAGATTTAACTGGAATGTTAAATGCCATTAAAAGTTCAGGAGTATATACTTTAATCATATTTATTTTATTTCCTTTTTTCAGCTATATGATTGAAAGGTCAGTGGCTGTTACAACAGGAAATATTAGAACTAGAGTATTTTCTAAGGTTCAAAGTCTTCCTATAAACTATTTTAAGAAAAGACATAGTGGGGACTTAATCTCTAGGCTTACGAATGATATTTTAGAAATTGAAAAGGCATATTCAAATTATTTTGCTAACTTTTTTGCTACCATAGTGGCCGGGGTAGGTACCCTTATATATATATTTATATTAGAATGGAGATTGGGAATTTTAACTGTGGCAGGCGGAGGCCTAACCCTTCTAGTTAATATCTACTATGCAAAGATACTAAAGGTCATAAGTGTTGAAGTTCAAGAAAAGCTATCTAAGTTAAATGAGAGGTTAACAGATCTTTTAGAAGGGATGCCTATTATAAAGAGTTTCAATATTGCTAATATCATTTTAAATAAATATAATGAAAAAAATAAAGAAGTATACAAAGCATCCTATAACAGAGCAAATAAAATGGCTGTTATATCGGGGATAAATTCTATTATAGGGATATTCAGTTTTGGAGCAGTTACTGCCTTAGGGTCCTATTTAGCAATAAAAGGGTATATGGCAGTGGGAGTTATTGTGGCTGTAGTACAATTACAAAATGGAGTAAGGGCTTTAACTAGAACTTTAGGAACTTTTATATCGGAAATTCAAGGCTCTTTGGCAGCTGGAGATAGAGTATTTGAAGTGTTGGATGAAGAGGAAGAGCCGGATAGTTATGAAATAGAAAAAAAATATAAGATAGCAAAACAGGGAGAGGTTGAGTTTAATAATGTTACCTTTAGTTATGATGAAGAAACTGTTTTGGATAAGTTAACATTTAGTGTACCTAAAGGAAAGGTATATGCATTGGCAGGGCCCAGTGGTGGAGGTAAAAGTACTATTTTCAAATTACTGCTTAATTTCTATCCACCTAGTGAAGGGAATATATCCATAAAAGGGAAGAGTATAGGAGAGCAAAAAATAAAGGATATTAGAAAGGGTATATCCTACGTGCCCCAGGATGCTTATTTATTTGCAGGTACTATAATAGATAACATAAGACAGGGAAATCAAGATGCAACATTTGATGAAGTGAAAATGGCAGCTAAAAAGGCCAATGCCCATGATTTTATAGAGAATATGGAAAATGGCTATGATACATTTGTAGGGGAAAAGGGAGCTAAGCTTTCTGGAGGACAAAAGCAAAGGATAGCAATAGCCAGGGCCATATTAAAGGATGCTCCTATATTACTTTTAGATGAAGCCACATCTGCCCTTGATACAGAATCGGAAAAACTAGTTCAACAGGCATTAAATAAACTGATGGTGGGGACAACAACCCTTGTTATAGCCCATAGGTTATCCACAATAGAAGATGCCGATGAAATATTAGTATTAAAGGATGGTAGCATAGCAGAAAGGGGAAGTCATAAAGAATTACTAGAACTTGAAGGCATATATAAGGGACTATATGACCAGCAATTTGGGAAAAAGGAAAAAGTAGCAATATAAAAATTTACAAAATAAAACATTTAATATATAATATAGATAAAATGAAATTAATTTTTTAAGTTAAGGGGGATCATATGAGAAAAATTATATCGTTATTAGTAGTTTTATCTATGTTTATGCTGGTAGGTTTTTCTATCATTGACAATAATAATGGAGATTTAGAAGCCAGTAGAGAAACAGAAGGGGATAGTCTAATAAAGTCAGACGAAATTGTTAAAACTTGTAATAGACTTGATGTAAAAGGGGAAGGCATAGATAAAATTAGGGAAAGCTATAAAAAAATAAGTGAAATGGAAGAAGAATTAAAAGAAGAAGGATATAAACTAAGTAGTAATATAAAAACTAACAATTCATCCAAGGAAGAAATGATTAACAAGCTTAAAGATAATTATAAAAAAATAAGTGAAGAGGAAAAAGAATTAAAAAAGCTGGCAGATGAACTCGAAGAAATTATAAAATCCCAACAATTAAAAAAATAATAAAAAATCATAGAGAGATCAAAGTTTTGGTCTCTCTATATATTTATGTCTTTATTTTTATGTAACACCCTTTTTGGTAATATTTTAAGGGCTGAATAGGAACCTAAAAGTCCTAAACCATAAATTATTATAGATAAAACAATCAAAGTTAATTTATTACCTATCACAAGATAAATGGTATTACCTGTTATATAGTTAGTTACAAAAAATGATGTTAATAAGCTGAAAACTGGATAAAGGGCAACGGTAAATAGTACTTTTTTACTACTATTATAATTTCTAAATATTAAAAAACCTACTATTTCTGTAAAAAGTCCAGAAGTCAATATTGCTAATCCCATATAAGGAGATATAAAAAACATAATAAATGAAAAAACAAAGTTGATCATAGATATAGTTCCTATTTTTCTAATATGAACCACTGGAAGGGTAAGTACGAAACTTAAAAAACTACTATGAATAATAAATTTTGACCCGGGAATCGGTAGTATGGCTGACACACTATATAAAACATAACCTACAACAACCATAAGGGCCGCTGTCAGGGCTATAAAAGTAATTTCCTTTGTTGTATACTTCATAGGAAAAACCTCCTTTATATAGATTATACCATATAAATAAACCGGGACAGTAGTCCCGGCTTACTTATTTAAACAACACTTTTTATATTTTTTTCCACTACCACAGGGGCAAGGTTCATTTCTTCCGATTTTTTTACCCTTTACAACAGTATGGGCCTTGTTATATTCCTTCTTTATATCTTTTCTCTTTTCCTTAGTAAGAACATTATCCCATTGGGGTAGTTTATACAGCCAGTCAGCCTTAGCTTCTAACATATTATAGTAAAGTTTCTCGAAGTCTAATGAAAGTTTGATATTACTTTCCTCTGTTAAATTATCCATATCAACTTCTTCAGTAAGACTTGTATTTACTCCATCTAAAAATCCAGTAAAGATTACTTTATCCATTTCAAACTTTTCAGCTAAATTAGACAAAGTTCCTTCCACTGTTTCATCCTTATGTTCTAATAAGTATTCATAAACAGATTGTTCCTTTGGAAGGTATTCACCCCAAAATTTATTATACTCTTCAGCATCTTCTATATAAGCTGTTTCTTTCCATTGCTCAAATAAAGACATTATATTCATCCTTTCATACAAAATAAACTTAGTCTTAAGTATTATAACATAAATGTAAAGATAATGGATATATATTTTCCATATAGCTTTTATGATATAATTGATTTAGTACATATTTATAAATAAAAACATATAGGGGAGGAGATTTAAATGAGTTTAAAAGCAATCAATAGTTCAAAGGCACCTAAGGCGGTGGGACCATATTCCCATTCAGTAAAGGTGGGTAATCTATTATTTATATCTGGACAACTTCCGATAAATCCAGCTACAGGGGAAATGCCAGAAGATGTTCAGGAGCAAACAAAATATTCTCTAGAAAATTGTAAGGTTATAATGGAAGAGGTAAATGCAACATTAGATGATGTAGTTAAGGCTAATATATACATAAAGGATATGGATCAATTTGGAAAGATAAATGAAGTATATGGAGAGTACTTTAAAGACCACAAACCAGCTAGAGCTTGTGTAGAAGTTGCAAGGCTTCCAAAGGATGCATTAGTTGAAATAGAAATGATAGTAGAAGTGAAATAATAAAATGGGGGATTACGAATCCCCCATTAACTGATGGGACAGGAGAACAGTCCTATATTTAGTTACTGGAGATTAAAAAAACCATTAACTGATGGGACAGAGGAACAGTCTTATATTTAGTTATTGGAGATTAAAAATCCCATTAACTGATGGGATAAAGGAACAGTCATAAACTTAGTTGTTGGGGGATTCGTAATCCCCCAACTAATACTATAAAAATAACCCCTCTATTTCATTAAAGGAATCTATAAGATAATCGGGATTCTCCCTTTCTAGCTCCTCCCTAGTATTTGACCCGGTTGTAATAGAAATCACTTTAGCACCTAAATGCCTAGCTGTTTTAATATCTAAGGTTGTATCACCTATAATATAAATTTCAGATGGTTCATTATAAATTTTTTTAGATTTTTCTAAAGCAGCTTCTGCAATATCAAACCTTTTAAGTCCATCTTCTCCAAATCCTCCTGTAGGGAAGTATTTCCATACTCCTAACTTTTCAAGTTTATATTTGGCTCCAATACTAAGTTCACCGGTTATTAGAGAAAGGTTATAATCTTTTTTAGATAGTTTTTCTATAAAACTAATGGCATCTGCATTTTCTCTCCAAACATCGGTTGATTTAAACTTCTCTAATTGCTTCTTATATAAATCTAAAAACTGACTCCATATATTTTCATTAAAAGCTTTATCGTGATTTTGTAATACTTCCATTAAAACATCTTTATCTGATCTAGCCGATGTATCCACACCCTCCATTGGATTTTCTCTATTTAGAAGAAGGCTAACAGCCTTACTATAGGGGATATCGGTTCTTTTATCCCTTTTGATTATTGTACCGTTTATATCAAAAAATATTAGCTTATCCAAAAAAGCACCTCCTAATGGTATTTTAATGCTCTAAGTATTTATTTTACAATAACATATAAAAGAAAACATGTAAATTAGATTAAGATTTCATGCTATAATAATATTAAAATATTGAAAACAAAAGGTGGTAACCATGGGGAACAGGGAAATAAGAGATATTAGACCTAATGAGTATAATAGGGTTTTACAATTTATAAAAAAGGATAATGCTAGAAACTATTTTATCCGATTAGGACTTGAAGGAGATAAAGATGTTTATAAAAGGATAATTGGCGAAGTGGATGAATCTAATAATTTAAAAGCATTATTATTTAAAAGAAAGTCAGGAAATTTACAGTTTTATGGGGAGACAGGATATAATGTAGAAGGATTTTCAAAACATATCTCACATATGGAATTTAAATCATTAATTAGTCCATCATCCTATTGTGATAACTTTTTAAATAGGGGCTTATTTGCTTCATATAAGGAAGGGGCCTTTATTGGAAAACTTTCTAAAGAGAATAAAATAGATAGAGAAGATAATATTGAGTGTATTAAAAAACTGACTGTAGATGATTTAGATAATATTGTTAAATTATACAAAAAAGTATTTAATGGATTTACTTCAAAGGAAATCATGAAAGAAAAATTAAAAACAAAAAGGGGAAGGGGCTATTGTATATATCATAATAAAGAACTTATATCTGTTGCCCAAAGTGAATTTGAAGATAATGATTCAGCAGTAGTTGTTGGAGTTGCAACAGACCCTAAATTTCAAAAAAAGGGACTTGCCAGTAAGTGTTTAAAAATTCTTTCTAATGAATTACAAAATGAAGATAAGGACATATATCTCCAATATGATAATAAAGATGCAGGTAAAATATATGAAAAATTAGGTTTTATAGTAGTTGATAGGGTAAGACATTATTTTAAATAAAAACCTGGGACAGAGGGACTGTACCTTTGTCCCAGGTTTTCCTATTTATTAAGATTAACCAATTTATTAAATAACCCTTTATTTTCCTTTATCTTATCTTCATTACCAAGAACGCAACAATAATTCTCTTCCATTGAAGTTTTTAATAGCTCAGAAAGGGGTCTTATGTCTTCTATTTTAGAATTTAAAACTTCAGATCTTTCCCTTTGAACATCATCATCTGTTATATTGCAAATATAGTTTTTCGTTGCTGTTATTCCCATCATATGGGGAGTTTGAGCAGAATCTAATCTACTTATAGTACCTATTATATAACTGGTGAACTCATCATTATCTAGTTCTAGATCTTCAACATAATCATATGTCTTATCATATACATCAATAGTTTCTGAAAGATTAGGGTCACGGTATGAGAATGTTGTCATATTACCAGACCTTCCAAAGTTTATACCACAACCATAGGCTCCACCCTTTGCCCTTATTCTATTGTGAAGATAATCTACACTTAATATTGTGGATAAGACCTTCATATTTCCATTGTATTCATATCCTAAGTCTTTAAAATTATATCCCTTAGCCACATACTGAACATTGGCATTTGATAAAATACCTTCGTTTAAGTTAGATTTTTCAAAGTTATAGTTTATAGTTCCGTAGTTTGTATTATCTAGGTCATCTGTAAGTTTATTTAGATTTTCTCTAAATAGGCTAAAATCATCCTTATCTCCTGTAAAACTTATGATTAAATTATTTTTATTAAATATCATATTATAAACTTTTTTAATGTTTCTAATTATATTATCACTGTTTGAATCGAAGTTTTGAGTGATGTCAGATATAAACCAATAAAAATCTAAACCATTTAATAGTTCACTATATTTAGAGCTTTTTGAATAATATGAAGCTACCCTTCTTGATGCAACGGAATGGCCTCTATTAAATATGGACATTTCAAGTCTTGATTTAGTTTGACTTATTAATTCCTTAATACGTTCCTTATCATCAAATATAGAAGATGTAATAAGCTCTTTAGTAAGATTTATAAGGGATGTTATCTTGTCTCCTATTGCCTTACCTTTAACTTTAAACTTAGGATAAAAAACATCATCTTTGCCATTCTCGATATAAATCTCAGTATTAAACTTTATTCCACCGGTATTTACATAGATTTCATTTGATAACTCTGAATAGTCCATTGTCTTAGTATCAACTTTTCCTAATATTTTTGATAAAAGGTTTATATAAGGAATCAAATCTTCACTAACCATACTTACATCAAATAGTAAATCCACATAACCTATTTTACTTGTAAATATATCATGGAAAAGTAAAGTTACATCCTCATCTTTTATAACATCTTGAGGAATAACTTGAGACTTAGAATTTACATCTGAAACTGATAATTTAGGTATTGTATCCCTGGCTTCTTTACTATCGGGGGATAGTTGTTTATCCCTAAGTTTTTTATTAGCTTCGATTAATTCTTCTATTTCTTTATCACTAAGAGATTCTTTATGCTTATCTAATCTTTGCTGAAGTTCTTTGTCCTTTTCTTCAGCTAGACCTTTTTTAGGATTCATAACAACTAAAGAACTATGGGGATTATTTATTATATTTTCTTCTATGAATTTTTCAAAATAGTTAGATTTAGCTAAGTTTCTTAATTCTTTTAGGGTTTCTTCATATCTTATGTGGGTTGTAGGGTCGCTATCATATAGCCAACTATCTAGGGAATTTATATGATAGATTATACCCTTGGTAGGGAACCCTGTTGCTTCCCTTAGACTATATTCAGTCATATTTATACAAGCAGAAATAAGTTTTTTATCTATTCCGTTACTAACTAAGTCCTTTAGTGTATTAAATACAATTTCCTTAAACTTATCTTTTTTATCCATTGATGTATTTTTAGCAGCAACACAAAAACTAGGTTGTATTCCATCGGTATCTATGTGTAATATATCTTCTCCAATACCAGCCTTTACTAGGGCTTTTTTAAGGGGAGCTGCTGAAGATTCGATTAATAAATCCTTTAATATACTAGACATTAAATATGTTTTAGCATCTCTATTATCACCTAGTACGAAATTTAAACTTAAATAGGTTTTATTTTCATCACTTTCTTCCTTAGAAACTGAATAATATTCTTCAGTCTCTTCCATGGATTTAAAGGGTGATTGGGGTTTAATCTCAGAGTCAATATCTATTTTTTCAAAATTAGATAAATAACCTTCATCAATAAATTTAAGCTGTTCTAAAACATCCCCATTACCATATAGATAGATATAGCTATTTACAGGATGATAGAACTTTTTATGAAAGTTTAAAAAGTCTTCATATGTAAGGTCTGGGATAATATATGGATTTCCCCCTGAAGAATATTTATAGCATGTATCAGGGTAAAGGGATTTTTGTATAGTTTCTTCTAAAATAGTTTCAGGAGATGAATAGGCGCCCCTCATTTCATTATATACAACACCTTTATACTTCATTTGCTCATCTTTATTATTTAATTCATAATGCCATCCCTCTTGCATAAATATCTCAGGGATTTCATAGATGCTTGGATAGAATACTGCATCTAGGTAAACATCCATTAGATTATAAAAGTCTTTTTTGTTTCTACTGGCAACTGGGTATATTGTTTTGTCACTAAAGGTCATTGCATTAATAAATGTTTGTAAAGAACCTTTAACCATATCCATAAAAGGTTCCTTTGTTTTATATTTTCTAGAGCCAGATAGTACACAGTGCTCCACTATATGGGGAACCCCTGTACTATCTGTTGGCGGAGTTCTAAACCCTATGGAAAAAACCTTATTATCATCATCATTTTCTAGATGTAATAATCTCGCACCACTTTTTTTATGTTGAAAAATTCTTGCCATTGATTTTACTTCATCAATTGGATATTGATCTATTAATTCAAATCCATGATAAACTTTACCAGATTGAAAACTCATTAACATACCTCCTTATTAATAACATATATACTTTAATATACTACTTATTGCCTAGATATTCAACTTATTAAAATAACTAGCACCCCTTAAAGGTATGCTAGTTATTTTAATAAGTTGTAGTTTTACTTTGTAATTGCCTTAGCTAAAACTTCCATTGGATCGATTAATGGAACATTGACATGATAATCTCTTAATACTAATCTAAGTTCAGTACATCCAGCAATTAAAAGTTCCGCTCCTTTATTAATTAATTCATTACTTGCCCTTTTTAATAGATCTAAAGGTTCACCTTCGGTGTTACCGCTTTTTATACCATTTGCTCCATAGATTGCCTTCATAACCATTTCATCCTGGGTTTCAGCTGATGGATAAATAATATCAGTATTGGTTAAATACTTTTCAAATAGTCCCGTTTTAATAGTACCTGAAGTTGCCAGGACTCCTATTTTTTCTACATCAGGATAGCATAGAGAAATATACTTTTTCACCTCTTCTAAAGCATTTAAAATAGGGAAAGATAATTTACTTTGGATCTTATCTATAAAATAATGGGATGTTATACAGGGGATACACCCCACATCTACTCCTAGCATCTCTAAGTTTTTACCGGTTTCAACTAATGCATTGACTGGACTTTCTCCAATACCTAAAATTGCCTCTGTTCGATCGGGGATTTTAGCATTACTATCGATTATTACACGAAAATGGTCTTGGTCCTTCCTTGCGTCAGTGGCCTTAATAATTTTCATATAAAGATCAGCCGTTGCTTCAGGTCCCATACCTCCGATAATACCTATAACCTTATTATTCACAAAATATCACCTCCGGAATTTAAAGACCTGAAACTCCATATTATACTATGCCCGCAACTCTATTGGCCAAGGGTTTAAATAATAAATCCTTATCTATATCAGGTCTTAGTTTATGCAATTGATTAAGGGCAATCTGTGCACCATAATCCATACCTTGACATCCTGCTAAAAGGAGCACATCATTTTTTTTAACTGAAGAAATACCTTTAGATATGGCATGGGATAGTTCTTTAAAAAGACTAACTTTTATACCAGCATCGGTAACCACCTCTTGAAAGACTTCAAGTTCTTCCTTTGTTACCCTGTCTTTATCTGTAACATGGGATCTACTTAAGGTAGCAATAATCTCTGTAAAACCCAGTTTCTTAGCCCACTTAACAATGGTTTCGGCATTTTCTTTATTTACAGTTGTACCGCGACTCCCCCTTATTGCATAAACCAGTTTAAGATTATTATAATCCATACGTTGTAATGTACCCATTGTTATATCAATGTTACCGGCATTTGCAAAATGATCATCTATAATTTTGAAGTCATTTTCAAAAATAAATTCAAATCTACGTTCTACACCGGAAAAGGTCTTAGTACTTTTTTGTATAACAGGTATAGGTACACCGCATAGTAGAGCAACAGATATTGCCACCATAGAATTATAAACGGAGTGATAACCGGGCACAGATAGCTCTATGTCAAATTCAGTAGGGTTGTATTCTATATTATCTATTTTAATAGTATTTTTTATCTCTACTGTAAAACGGGCCCTTCCAGTTGATAAATCAAGATTTTTACATGTAATATCTCCACTTTTGTTTTCAATGCCAAAGGTCAATACATTTGCTTTGGTTTCATTTATTAATGATGAAGAATAGGGACAGTCCAAATTCAAAATTGCCCAACTTCCCTCTTTAGCATTTCTTATTAAACTAGCTTTACTATCAAAATATTCCTCAAAGGAACCATGTAGGTCAATATGTTCCCTACTTATATTATTTAATGTTACAATATCAAAATCAACATTCCCAACCCTACTAAGGGCTAAAGCTGAAGATGAAACTTCCATGGCCACATGGGATACATTATGTTTTTTCATTTTTGAAAAATAGCCATGTAGATCCAATGATTCTGGAGTAGTTAGTTTAGCTGCCTCGGAAAAGTCACCGATTTTGATTTTTACAGTTCCAATAAGCCCTGTATTAAGATTATGACTTTCTAGAATATGGTTAGTCATAAAGGTAGTAGTGGTCTTTCCATTAGTGGCAGTAATACCAATGGTTTTTATAAATCTTGAAGGGTAGTTATAGAACTTATCACTTAGTGCAGCTAATGCACTGCGACTATCTTTAACTTTAAACTGGGGAATATCCCAACCTTCTTGAAAATCTTCAACAATAATAGCAACCGCTCCATTTGCAACAGCTTTTAAAATATATCTATGACCGTCGGTTTTAAAACCCTTTATACAAACAAAAATATCTCCAGATTTAACTTTTTTAGAATGATATGCGATACCACTAATATCTATATTTTTTTTATTCCAAGATTCTAAAACATCAATTGACTTAAGTAAGTCATACAATTTAGTCATTTGTATCTCCCTTCATTTATCTATTGTTTGTGATCATCTTTTCAGTACTTTATTAAAAACACGGCCAACAATTTTCCTGCCAAATTGAAATGCTGGTTTAGGATCTTTTAAATCCCAAATAGCATATGCCTTTGGTTGAAAGTAGGATTTTAATACTTTACCAAATGTTAATTGACCTGTTTTTATGTATTTTCTAACTGCTAAAAGGTCTTCAAAGGCATACCAAAATACCAAGTTAGTATCATGGGTTATACCCTTAGACTCTAGAGGCTCACCGATTAAATCCATATAAGTTATATAGGGAATATTAATTCCAGTTTTAAATAGTAGACTATTTAAGTTTGTAATACGAACATTGATCTCTATTAAATAAAATTTTCCGGTATCAGCATCCTTTTTAAACTCTATCTCAGCAAAACCTTTATAACCAATATCCTCTAAAAACTTTGTTCCTATTTTTTCAATTTCTGGAATGTACTTTTGTTTAGTATAAACAGAAGCACCAAAATTAATAGGATATTGACGGAGTTTTTGACAGGTTACCCAATGGGTTACCTTGCCCTGTTGATCTAAGTAGGCATCAAAGGTATGCATATGGTCATCAAAACCAGGTATTATTCTTTGTATTATAACCTCTAAACCTTCATCAGTGGCTAGTTTAATAGATTTTTCCAACTCATCTCTATTATAGACTTTGAACATTTTTTTCCGAAACTTAGATACGAAAGAAGGAGAATCTACAGGTTTCACTAGACAAGGGTATTTAATAATTTTTTCGACCTTATCAATAAAGTTTTCTTCATTTATTCTTACCGTTTCGGGAACTAAAATACCATGTTTTGATGCTAAACTATGGAGGGTTTCTTTATTCATAACTTCTGTATAAAGCCCCTGTTTAGTCTGGGGTATTAAAAAATATTCCTTTAACTTTATTAAATATTTATCTATAAACTCAACATAGGGATCAGCACATGGAATTAATACCGGGGGCTTATCCTGTTTTTTAGCATAATCAATTAAGAAATGAACAAGACCCTCTGGATTTTTCTTATAGTGGGGTCCTACTAAAGTTTCAGAACAATATTTAGAATGGAAACCATAGGTACCATCTTTGGAGTAATCCACTGCAACTACATTAATACCGTGAACACCTAGACACCGGATAGTACTAAGGCCTATATAATAATTAGCACCGAGGATAAGGGCTTTGTTCTTCATTACTTCATCTCCTTATTTATAAGTAATAATATTTATTAAAACTTCTATATTAAAGACAAAAAGAGCCATTTTAAAAGCCCATTTAAATAAGTCTAAATAATCCCATTTATTGTCCATTTATAAATTTATTTTATCACAAAAATTATACTAAGGAAAGGAGTAAAAACAAGGGAAAACCTTATTTTTTAACACAATTCCTTCCTTTT
This sequence comes from Dethiothermospora halolimnae, assembly GCF_037577855.1. Classification (NCBI taxonomy): domain Bacteria; kingdom Bacillati; phylum Bacillota; class Tissierellia; order Tissierellales; family Thermohalobacteraceae; genus Dethiothermospora; species Dethiothermospora halolimnae. The sequence continues at coordinate 33,294 of NZ_JBAKFX010000015.1, forward strand.
TTCTTAGCCCTATATAAAGCCTTATCTGCCCCTTTCATTACTTCCTTAGGTGTTTTGTATTTATCATTTTTCTCAGCCACACCAATGCTCACGGTGACACATAGTTTTTTAGATACGATTTTTTTCTTCCCTTTAACCTTTCGTTTCTTTTTATACATATACTGTTCTTTTTCTATAGTTTCCCTTAATTCTTCTAAATGGGGAATTACCCTGTTCATGGTTTTACCTGGAAACAATATAGTAAACTCTTCTCCACCATATCTAAAGGCTCTTCCACCACCATTTACATTCTTTAAAATTGAAGCCACCATTTTTAGAACTTCGTCACCGGCATCATGACCATACTTATCATTAAACTTTTTAAAAAAGTCAATATCAATCATGGCAATTGTATACCTATTTCCTAATTTCATCAGAGATTCCATAAGGGCCCGCCTTGCAGGAATCTTTGTTAACTGGTCTGAATATGCCATAGAATATGAGGATTCTATTATTCCTATAATAAGTATTAATCCTGATAATGAAAAAAGTATATCTAAGGATAGGGGTTTGTCCTTTATAAAAAGACCACTAAAGATAGCTAAGACTACTCCTATAAATGAGCTATCCATAAGGGTAGGCTTTATAAACATCCTTATACTTAAAAGTAAAAAGGTTAAGAAAAATAATAAAATAGAAATTTGAGGCATGGGAATAATACTACCATATTCTAGGTCAATTATCTTGTGGGATATTAATGACTGAATACTATTATTACTTGGCTTAGTAATCCACCATATTAAAAATATTTGAAAGAGAATGAATCCAAAACGTATTTTTCCCCATGGAGTTAAAATACCCCTTTCCCTTAAGATAGAAAATAAAAGTATATTTATTGGAATTAAAAAAGAGATTGTATCAAAAACTTTATTAACTTCGTTATTACCGCCTAATATCAATCCATCATAGGATAAAGCTAATTGACTTAATCCAAGTATTAAACAAAGGAAAAACACCTTGCTTTTATTAAATCGGGATCCTAATATCATTCCCAATGGGAATAGAATATAGGATGTGTATTGCAAAATAACAGGCCAAGGGTTAGGTATTTTTTCCATATTAAATATTAGAATATATGTAGCTATTAATAGACTAATGGGTATACTTAAAAAAGTAAATGTTTTTGTAGTATTTCTCAATATTATAACCCCTTTTATAAAAATTTATTATATAGTTATACAATATTTATCATGTATTTATAATACCATAATAGATTTGGATTTTCACTGTGACATTATATCTAAATATATACAAGGGGATATTTAGTTAAATGTTATAAAGTGAAGAATAATCATAGTTGATAAAATATATTTACTAAAGATAATATTTAAATGGAGGGATAAATATGAAGTTAAATAGTCTACTCAAATCAGCAGATAAAAATTTGGCTGCTTCAATCAGACATAGGATTAATAATTCAGAGAAGGGAAAGCTATATGAAACTGAATCCTATATGATATATACTATTGGGGTGGACAATAAGGATGGACATATAAATGGTGTTCTTTGTTTTGACCAATGTGGAGAAGATGTTATTAGAAAAGCTGATGAATTTTTTAAACCAATTAATAGGGACTATGTATTCTGGATAAGGGATCATGGGGATAATAAATTAGAAAGAATTCTTAAAGACAAGGGTTATAAAGCAAAAAGGGAGCCGGGCTCTGCAGGAATGATTATAAAGGAAAAAATAAATGCAGTTAGTATTCCTAAAGGATTTGAAATAAAGAGGGTCACAAATTCAAAGGAGGTCAAAGACTTTGCTTTAGTGACTAAAAAATCCTTTGAGAAACCTGATATTGTTACAGAAGCAATGTTTAGCTCAGATGATATTTTAATATCTCCTAATACAAGGGCTTTTGTTATATATGAAGATAATAGGCCTGTATCGGCAGTAACCATGACACTATCACAAGAGGTTGCAGGTATCTATTGGGTGGGAACTATTGAAGAGGCTAGAGGAAAAGGTTTAGGAAGCTATATAACCCAAGTGTCTACGAATAAAGCCTTTGACTTAGGAACTAAGGCAGTTGTTTTACAGGCTTCTGAGGCTGGAGAAAGGGTATATAAAAAGCTGGGATATGAGACTATTACAAGATATAGATGGTATCCAATTGAAACATTATAAAACTTTCCCTAGGGAAAGTTTTATAATGTTTGAAGTTTAAATAAGATATTGTTTAATATTTTGTCTAAAAATGTTAAAATAATATTGCTAATTAAATTTTTACCATGGGGTTATATAGAAATATAATAAGATCATAAAAAACTAGGGGGAGATAAAAATGAATGATAATTTTATAAAGGCAGCTAATAAAAACTCACTTATTCTTTGTACTATAATGGGACTACTCACTACGTTATCTGGGCTAGGAGCTGAAGGTGTTAATGTACTCATATATGGTTTCATAGGTGTAGCTTGGGTTTCCTTGGGGTTTTCTTTTATTGAATATAAAAGAAAACCCTATAGCCATAGAATAAAATATATATTAGCAATAACCTTTATGTTGGTCCACTTTTTAACAACTATTGTAGTTAATAATCCTATAATGTTCACCTTTGGATTTCCACTTATAGCTCTATTTGCCATATATGGCGATAGGAAAATTACATTAATAGCTATTATAGCTATAGTTGCTGGAAATGGAGTAAATATATTTATTGGTAAATTAGAAGGGGAAAATTTAATAATTACAGCAGTTGTAGTAGTATTAGTTTTAATAGTACAATATGTAAATACACTAATAATAGCAAAATCAGCAAAGGAAAATAATACGTATGTAGAAGAAATAAAAAGTAATACTAAATCTAAAGAAGAAGTTATAAAATCTTTAATAAAAACTGCCGAGGAACTTGCAAATTCGGCTGAAACATATGAAGACACTGGAAAACAAGTTACAATGTCTGCAGAAGAGATTGCTAAAGTGATAGAGGAAGTTTCTAAAAGCACATCTACTCAAGCCCTAGATACAGAAAGGGGTGTAGAGGAGTCAAGGGAACTTGGCAAAGACATTGATAATATGGTTGATATTTCATCAAATCTTAATAATAGAATGAAAGATACCGAAAAACTTAAGGATAGAGGAGTAAATATAATTTCAGGGTTAATGGATAACACAAATGAAAGTAATAACTCAATAAATGATCTAAAAGCTATGATAGATAGTACAAAGGAAAGTACTGAAGAGATAAGCTCGGCAAGTGAGGTTATTATATCAATTGCAGAGCAGACAAACTTATTAGCATTAAATGCTGCAATAGAAGCTGCAAGAGCAGGGGAAGCAGGAAAGGGATTTGCAGTTGTAGCAGATGAAATTAGGAGCTTAGCGGAACAATCTGCCAGTTCAACCCAGAGAATTAATAATACTATCGACAAATTAGAAAAAAATATGAAATTAGCATCGGAAAGCATGAAAAAAACTACAGATATCATAGGAGCTCAAACTACTTCCATTACAGATACAGAAACTATATTTAGGGATCTAACAGAGTTTGTTGAAAACAATATGAAAAAAGTGAAAGAATTAAATGAAGCGGGTAAAGTAATGAATAGTAGAAAGGATAAAATAATGGATATACTTGATAACTTGTCAGCTTCAGCCCAAGAAAATGCAGCTTCAATGGAGGAAACTTCTGCATCAACAGAGGAACAATTGGCTACAATGGATGAAGTGAATAATATGAATAAGAGACTAGTTGAATTAGCTAGAGAACTTAAGGGGATAACAAAGAAATTTAGCTAGATAACTATTAGTTTACTACTATAAGATTAGAGGATGTATAAATATGAAGGATTGTAATAAAATTTATGAAAAAAGAAAAAATAAATACCTACAAATATCAAAAAAAGTTTCTAAAACTATGGGTTTAGTTAGCATTTTAAGGATTATAGCTATAGGTATTTCCATAGCTATAATCTTTTTAAGGGATAATGGAGACTATTTTTCATTTATATTAGGTTCTATATCCATTGGAATTTTTATATATTTAGTAATTTTACATAACGGGTTGAAGGTGAAATATAGATATATATGTAATCTTAAAGGGATAAACCATTTAAAGATAGAAAGGTCAAATGGAAAATGGACACAATTTAAAGACGATGGTGAAGAGTTTAAAAATGACAAGCATAGTTTTTCTGAGGACTTAGATATATTTGGTCAAGGTTCACTGTTCCAATTGATAAATAAAGGAAGAACCAGTATGGGAAGAAAAAGACTGGCCAATATACTAACCACCCCATGTGATACTAAAGAAGCTATAATTAAAAGGCAAGAAGCTATTAATGAATTATCATCTAAAAGATGGTGGCGAGATAGGCTAGAAGTAGAGGGTATGATGTCAATCGATAAGGATATTAATAAAAAAGAGTTAATAAACTGGATAAATGATAGGGATAAACTCTATTCTAATTCTTTAATAATAGCTCTAATAAATCTAATGCCTCTAATAACCATATCTTCAATAATTTTAAATCATTTTGGAAAGTTGTCTATATATATTCCATTAGCATTAATAGGAGTTCAAGGGTTATTACTTTCTATTAATATAGGGAGTAGAAATAGAAAATTTGGATTGGTATCTAAATATCAAGATAATCTTAAAGGCTATAAAATGATTTTAAAACACATTGAGAGGGGTAACTTTAAATCAGAGCATCTTAAAGAGTTAAAGGGTAGATTAAAGGACGAAAACATGTCTGCATATAATCAAATGAAAAGGTTAGAAAAAATAGTTCAAAGCACTAATAATAGAAGGAACATGCTATTTTTTCCAATCAATATAATTTTACTATGGGATTACAGATGTTTAATAAAAATAGAAAGGTTTAAGGGTCAAGGGGGATTAAAGATTGGGCAGTGGCTTGAAGTCATAGGGGAAATGGAAGCTCTATCTAGCCTAGCAACTTTAGGATATAACAATCCCAAGTGGAGTACCCCAATTATAGCAAATGAACCATCAACTATTAGGATAAAAGAAATATTCCATCCATTACTTATAGATAATCCAGTTAGTAATGACGTAACTATAAAAGAACCATCTAGAATATTATTAATAACCGGTTCAAATATGTCTGGAAAAAGCACTTTTTTAAGGACCATAGGGATAAATCTAGTTCTTGCCTATACTGGGGCTAAGGTTTGTGCCAGTACAATGGTAACTTCCATTATGAATATACAAACTTGCATGAGAACTAAAGATAATATGGAGAAGGGAGTATCCTCATTTTATGCGGAGTTAAAAAGAATAGAAAAAATAATAGTTGCATCCCAAGGAACTAAACAGGTATTTTTTCTACTTGATGAAATATTAAAGGGAACGAATTCATTTGATAGACATACAGGAGCTAAAATGATATTAAAGCAGTTATATAATAATAATGGAATGGGACTTGTATCTACCCATGATTTAGAGTTAGGAGAGTTGGAGGAAGAAACAAAGGGAAGTATAAAAAATTATCATTTTGAAGAGTATTATAATAATAATAAAATATACTTTGACTATAAACTTAAAAATGGAATTTCCAATACAAGAAATGCATTATATCTTCTTAGAATGATAGGAATAGGGGATACAAATTAAATCCAATAATTAATAAAATTTAAGTTTAATATAATATTTGTCAATCGATTATCGTATAAATATGTTAGAATATTATATATAATGACGAAAATTGACGATTAATAGATTTGGATGGTGAGTTTATGAGGTTGACAAATAAAATGCTGTTTATGATAGCTGGATATTCCTTTGTGGTGATTTTAGGACTATGTCTAGTATCAGACAATATTATTATGGATAGTTTTGAAGAATTAGAACAAAAATATTTTCTCAATGAAGGTAAGAAGACAAAGGCTGTATTTGAAAATGCTATTTCTGTACATGAGGGTTTATTGTTGGATTGGGCCCGGTGGGATGATAGTTATGAATTTATAAATGGGAATAGTGGGGATTATATAAAAAGAAATATTACACCATCTGTATTTGAATATAATGATATAGATTATATAGTTATATTAAATGAACATAATAAGGTATTAGTGGGTTACAAATATAATAAAAAGGAGAGAACACTGGGAAATGTTGATGGGGCATTAATAGAAGAGATGTCGAAATTTAAAAATATAAACGATATTATCATTTTTAGTGGCAAATCTATAGTTATATCTACAAGTGAGATTAGTGATACCAATAGGGAAAAAACACCTAAGGGATTAATTGTTTTTGGTTATGACCTTGATGAGAATAAGATAGAAGAGATTGGAAACAAATTGAATCTTAATATTACTGTAAATAATTATGTGAAAGATAAAATTAAGGATGATTTTTTTATAAATAATTTAAAAGATAGGGGTATTATTGGGTTTCAGATGCCCTATTTAAATGATAAAAGTCTTATGGAGGTTAGGGTAACAATACCCAAGGAGATAACGAAACTAGGGGAAATCACAACAAAAGATTTTTTAATATTTTTTTCGATTGCCCTATTTATACTAACCCTAATATTATTTTTAGGCATTGAAAGGATAGTGGTTTCTAGACTTTTTAAGCTGCGTCGTGTAACCCACAATATAGCCTATAGCAAAGACTTGAGTAAACGACTTAGTATTAAAGGCAACGATGAAATAGCAGCATTAAAAAATGATATTAATTATATGCTTGATAAAATTGAAACAATGAATAACGAATTAACCGAGTATGCAACAATGGATATGCTGACTGGAGTTTTAAATCGTAGAGTAGGAATAAAACTATTAAAGAAATATATTGATTTATCTAGAACTAATGATATCCCCCTAACCATAGCCTATATAGATGTTAATGGTTTAAAAGAGGTGAACGATAAACAGGGTCATAAAATGGGAGATAAACTTTTAAATGATATATCAGGTATTATTAATTCTAATATTAGAAAATCTGATAAGCTTTGTAGGTTAGGTGGAGATGAATTTCTCATTATTTTTCCAGATACAGATTATAATAGTGCTAAAGATGCTTTCAAAAGAATTGAATCTGTTGTTAATGATACTAATAAAAGGGGAGTTAAACCCTATAATATAGGATTTAGCAAGGGTATAGTTGAATATGATAAAGTTTTAGATTTAGAAGAATTTTTGGATTTAGCTGATAAATATATGTATAAAGAAAAGATGGAGATTAAAGATAGATATAGGGATAATGAATAAAGCCACCAGAACTGGTGGCTTTATTTGTAAAAATCATGTAATGCTATTGAAGTATAGAAAGATCTATTTTTTTCAATCCAGTTATTTGTTGACTTTCTAGGGTTTAAAAAGTATAGACAGTTTCCAATATTATTGTTGCCTTCTAAAGCCATTCTGGCTGCTTCAATACTTTCAGCAGAGGGGGTATCATATATTGTTCCAATAACCACAGGGGTATATTGATAACCATATTTATTATCAAATATAACTTTTTTTATTGTATTAGGGAAATCGTCATTTCTTGTTCTATTTATAATAACATTGGCAACAGCCAATTTACCGTCGAAGGGCTCACCCTGGGCTTCAGCATGGACTAGCCTAGATAACCAATATAAATCCTCACTGTCATCATTGTTTTTGTTAGTAGTTATATTAACCGAATGGTTATTTTCATTCCAATCAACATTATAATCAAATATTTCTGAAATGAAACGTAGGGGGGCATAGGTTCTATTATTATAAAGATTTATGGGGGCATCCATAGAAACAACTCTTTCGTTTACTATAGCGATATTAGAACCTATAGAGAGGTTGATCTTCTCTGTGTTATTAATCAATGTCACACTTTTGTTATTTCCATCCCAAAGGATGTCATCTATATCTAAGGCTTCAGTGACAAAGCGGACTGGAATAAAAACACGACTATTTTCTATGTAGGGATGTTCCTTTAAATTTAGTAACTTGTTATTTATTTTTATAGTTATTGGATTTGAATTGAAAATAGATTTAATTCTTATTAAATTATTTACAACCAGGCTTTCATTTAAATCTTTCAAATTATTAACATCAACATTATACTTTTCTGATATACTAAGATAAGAATCATTTGGTTTTACAGTATGCATTAAATAGGAATCTGCAAAGGTTTTATTACCAGTAAATAGTGTTAATACTAACAGTAATAAATATATTGATTTTTTCATAACATACCTCCTCGTATATATAATTTATCATGGAAAAGTAAGGCCAATCAATGTAAAAAACATGGATGTAGTAGATTATTATAACAGGTGAGGAAAATAGAATTATATAATAATATTTAAATATTTAATTATAATAATAGATAATAGAAGAAAAGGAGTTAATAATATGCCCAAAAATTTTATAAATTTAGGAATTAGTAAAAATTTAGACAGTGTACTTAAAGATAACTATATAACAGAACCCACAGCGGTTCAAAATAAAGCTATACCAGAAATACTAAAGGGAAGGGATGTTATAACCCAGGCTCAAACCGGTACTGGAAAGACACTTGCCTTTATGTTACCTATTATAGAGAAGATAAATACCAATAGATCCCAGATACAGTCATTAATTGTTACTCCAACTAGGGAACTAGCTATACAAATAACTTCTGAAGCTGAGAAGTTTACTGATACTAAAGGAATAAATATATTATCTGTATATGGTGGTAAAGATGTAAATAAACAAATTAAGAAATTAAAGAAAGACATACATATGGTAATAGGAACTCCAGGAAGACTACTTGACCATATTAGAAGGGGAACTGTGGATTTTAAAAGTGTTAAAAACCTTGTGTTAGATGAGGCAGATCAGATGTTAACCATGGGATTTTTACAAGATGTAGAAAAAATAATAAAACAAACACCTAGATCCCGCCAAACGATGTTTTTTTCAGCTACAATACCAAAGAAAGTACATTCATTAGCTAATAAATATATGAAAAATCCTATTAAAATAGATATAAAAGGGAATAACATAACTCTAGATAAGATAGAACAACTTGTTATTGAAACAACAAATAGGAATAAAGAAGCTGATCTTTTTAAAGCTATTGAAAAATATAGACCTTTTTTAGCAATAATATTTTGTCGTACCAAAAATAGAGTAAAGGATATTAATGGGGCATTAAAAAGACGTGGATATGATTCAGAGGAGCTCCATGGCGATCTTAGTCAAAGAAAAAGGGAAAGAATAATGAAGATATTTAGAAAGGCTAAAGTACAATTTTTAGTGGCTACAGATGTGGCCTCTAGAGGCTTAGATGTGGATAATATAACCCATGTGTTTAATTATGATATTCCGGAAGAGCCAGAGAGTTATATTCATCGTATAGGACGTACAGCCAGAGCTGGAGAAGAAGGGGTTTCTATTACATTTGCAACATCTAGGGATAGGGATAGTTTATCACTAATAGAAAGGTCAATAAAAATGGATATGAAGAAGATTAAATTATAGAAGTTTTTGTTACTAGATGGGGAATTAGAGTCCCCCCATCTAATATAAAATATTGTTTATTTCCCCTAAAATTTTATGTTTATCTCTAGGTAATAAACCAGTTAAGGGTAGTTGATTTGATATATGGGTACTACTAAATATACAAGGATTATCTAAATTAAGGTTTTCAACTAATTCCTTTAATTCAGATAAGGTTTCCATAGGAGAGAGGGGTTTAAATTTTCCCCAGGCTACATCATTTGCCATAGGGGTCTTTGGTGGAACAACAAGGGTTAAAACCCCTAGGGCAGATGGATTAATATCACTTATTAATTTTCCAGTATTTATTGCATTTTCCCTGCTTCTAGTTTTTCCTCCTAGACCAATGATAACCATCGTAGTAAGCTTAATATTAGCATTAAGGACTTTTTTACTGGCATTTAAAATTTCTAATGAAGTAGTTTTTTTATTTACATCAGCTAGTATTCTGTCATCACCACTTTCTACTCCTAAATAGATCATCTTAAGGCCTAATTTATTTAACTGTATTAAATCATCAGTAGTTTTTTTATTTATATTTTGAGTACTAGCATAACAGCTTATATATGATAAATTTGGAAATGTGTCATTTAAAATGCTAATAATCTTAATAAGTTTATCTGTACTTAAAACAAGGGCATCACCATCGGCTAGAAAAACCTTTCTTATATGTTCTTTATATTCCTTTGCCCTATTTATTTGTGCAATAATTTCATCCATTGGTCTTATGCGAAAGTTAACATCTTTATACATACTGCAAAAGGTACATTCATTATGGGAACATCCTATTGTGACCCTTAGTATAAAACTATCGGCTTCACTAGGTGGTCTATAAACATTGCCTTCTCCATTATCAAAATACACATGATCACCTCATTTATTGATTGTTCTAGAATTTATAATATCCCAGTTGACTTTGTGTTTTTAATGTTAACATAAAATATAAGGGGTTACTATGATTACAGTGCATAAAAACCCTTATTTAACTTGTGCCAGTAGCACTAAAGAAAAAGTATCAGAATATTTTACCATAATAACGGCCATCGGATTTTATAATATATTTGGTAAGTTTGCAGCAATTATGGGTCCATCATTATTAGCCTTAGTAACACAAATCACAGGAAAGTCAAATTATGGTGTACTTAGCATAATAGTTTTATTTATTATTGGAGGAATAATATTAACAAGGGTACCAGATGAAAGTAATTAATAGACAATGAATGGACAATTGACAGGGGACAATTAAGGTACAAATGGGGTAAGGCCATTTGTAATATAATATTTTATTAACATAGTGGGTAAAACCACCTTCAATTGTCAATTGTCCATTCTCAACTGTCAATTCAAATAAGTAGAGGGGAATTCATTTCCCAGCAAGAAAGGCTTGGGAACCCAAGCCTCTTTATCTTTTAATTTATAATTTATAATTTAAAATCTACAATTGTTTTATTCAATGTATTTAACAGCTCCAAGATTTCCAGTTAAATAGGCCAGCCTTCTTATTTTGCTATTTATATAATCTTTATCAAGGGGTTCTAATACATCGGACTTAAAACCTCCTATTATATATCCACTAAAGTCCCAGACTTTGTCTTTAAGGGGCTTTTTATTTTCTTGGGCAATTAATATAAGGGCATCTAACATTGAACTCATAACCGATACATCACTGGAACTATAGTGTCTAAGCTGATAAAAGGTCTTATACAACAACTGATTAAAGGATTTATCTTCAAAGATAAGCCTAAGTCTACCGTCTTCACCATAATAATATGTATTCTCTAGATTAGCTCCCCCTATTTTAGTTAGTATCATTCCTAGCTTATAAATACATTTAATAGCGGTGTTAGGATCATTTATTCCGGGGGATAGAGCCTTTAAAGCCACCTCTACTATTTTTTGGAGTCCAAATTCTATGTCCCATAGCATATTTCGCTGACTTCCTAAGGTAATATATTTCAAAAATTCCTTTTCATCAATATTTCCTTTGTTATTCCATATAGATATAATATTACTATTTGTTGTTACATAATCTCCAACCATCTTTTCAACCCTTATTAAAACATTTTTATTTATGGCTAGATTTAGTAGTCCTATGTCGTCGATTAGCTGGATATATCCAACCTTTTCTGAAAATATGGCTATCCGTTTATTTTCATTAAGTTTATCAATGTTTTTAGGGGGCTCACTCTGTATTCTATCGTCGGAATTATTAGAGGTTTCTATTTTCTTTACCAATTTCAATATATCTTCACCAAGCCTATCTATTAATCTATTTACTTGAATTGAAATGGAGATATGATGTATAAAATATACAAAAAAGCTTAAGCAAATAATGGCTATTATTACACTTATTCCTGATGACAGAACTAACTTATCATTATCATTATTTTTGATAAATGATAAACCCAGTATACAATATATAAATCCCCCCATAAAAATTCCTAAAAATCTTAATGTTGTTCTGTCGTTTATAAAGTCTTCCAGTGTTCTTGGGGAAAACTGAGAGGAATATGTAGTTAAAACAACCATTATTGTGGAAAAAGTTATTGTCATCATGGTTAATAGAGCAGCTGCCAATGTTGATAATATCGTTTCCGCTAAATCTACCCTAGTCATAAGAAGGCTAGGAATCACTCCCTGAAAATTATATATATACTTATTATCTATGATTATTGATATGGCTGCTAAAATTGATGATAATAAACTATAATATCCTGGAACAAACCATATTTTGTTTTTTAATTTAAATATAAGTTTTTTGAACATAATAACCACCTACCATTTATGAAGCTTAATATATTTATTTTTACTATATTTTCATATATTTACTCATAAATCTATTGTAAAATTGTTCATAATTACAAAACTTGTACAATAAAATAATAATATGGTAAAATAATACTATGTTTAAATAATTTAAAGGGGGAAGATTATGAAAAGGATAGTAGCTATATTATTATCAATAATAATGATATTGTCATTAGCCGCTTGTGGAGGTAGTAAAGATACTTTATCAGAGGAAGAGAAAAAAGAGTTAGGTTATAAGAAGTATCAAGATTTAGGATTAGAGTTTAAAATGGGGGATGTTTGGGATAATGCCGATGATAATTTAACATTAGGGGGACTAGGAGATCCAGAAAATGAAAAAGAGCCAATATATGGAGGCCTCGATTATGGATTTATTTCAAATGAGCTTATTAATGAGTATAATGACATAAAAGAAAATGTTAAAGACGAAGATGAAAGAAGGAAGAAACTAACAGAGGTTTTCTCTAAAGTTAAGGATTTATTTAGTTATGTAATTATTAGAGAGGATAAATTGCCCGATGATGAGAAACTATCAGACCTTACAGGTAAAAGGCACAATGAAAAAATTGATACCATAGATGGGTTAGTATTTTATTTTTCCTATGATGAATATGATGACGAAGGATTATCTGAAGAGGCAAAAAAAATGTATAAATCCCTATACGATGATTTAGAAAATGTAAGAAAGTCAACTATAGCTTCTAAACCAATTACAGCCCAAGATGCAATAACTGGATTAAAAAATCTTGACTTTAAAGTGAAAGACCTAGATGGAAATGAAGTAAGCAGTGATATTTTTAAAGATAATAAGTTAACAATGGTAAATATTTGGGGAACATTCTGTGGACCCTGTATAAAAGAGATGCCAGATCTAGAGGCTTTACATCAAGGGTTAGGAAGTAAAGGGGTTAAGATATTAGGTATTATAGGAGATATCCCTGTAGGAGATGATGAAGAAACAGTTAAAAGAATAGAAGAGCTTAAAGCTACGGCTAACAAAATAATTGAAACTAAGAAGGTGACATTTACCAATCTAATTCCCGATGAATACATAAGAACCAATTTAGTAAAATCAATAGCAGGTTTTCCAACCTCATTCTTCGTTGATGGGGATGGAAAAATAGTAGGAAAAGTAATTACAGGCTCTAGAAGTAAAGAAGAATATGAAGAAATTATTATGGAAACATTAGAGAGTATTGAAAAATAAATATTATTTACAGTGTATTGCAAAGTTACTTATTATAATTGAGAATGGACAATTGACAGTGGACAATTAAGGTATAAATGGGACAAAGCCCATTTAAAATATAATATTTTACGAACATAGTGAGTAAAATCACCTTCAATTGTCCATTCTCAACTGTCAATTGAAATAAGTAGAGGGGGATTGGATGAAAGGTAGATTATTAAGATACGGTATATCCATTTGTAGTATAGGTTTGATAGTTGTAGGTATCACTAGAGGAGAAGGGGAAACGGTTTTAAAAAAAGCTGTTAATATATGTTTGGAGTGTATAGGTATTGGTTAGTAAAAGACATTTAGTTCAGCTGATAGCTACGCTTACTACAAATGGATATATAAAAGGTTTTTTTAATGGTAAGATATACAAAGGAGTTTCCAAGAAATTTTGTGTTCCAGGGCTAAATTGTTATTCTTGTCCTGGAGCTTTGGGCTCATGTCCCATAGGCTCAATTCAAGCTGTTATAGGTAGCATGAAATATAATTTTTCCCTTTATGTATTAGGTTTTATGTCTTTAGTTGGGGTAATATTTGGAAGGTTTATCTGTGGGTGGCTTTGTCCCTTTGGATTTATTCAAGACTTAATTCATAAGGTACCACTTAAAAAAGTTAAGGTTCCTACAAAGATAAATAATATATTAAAATACTTAAAATATGTGATATTATTTACCTTTGTATTATTATTACCCTTTATTTTTCAAGATGATCTGGGAATGAGTGATCCCTTCTTTTGTAAATATATATGTCCCGCTGGAACCCTTGAGGGGGGAGTTCCATTGATACTTTTAAATGAGACATTAAAAGATGGTTTGGGATTTTTGTTTACATGGAAACTATCTATATTAATAATAATAGTAGTTTCATCAATTTTTATATATAGGGTCTTTTGTAGGTATTTATGTCCATTAGGAGCATTTTATTCATTTTTTAATAAAGTAAGCTTCTACAGACTGCAGTTAGATAAAGAATTTTGTAATGACTGTGGAGTATGTTTAAATACTTGTAAAGTAGATATAAAGGTTAATGAAAACCCAAATAGTGGGGAATGTATAAGGTGTGGAGATTGTGTTAAAGCTTGTCCTAGTAAGGCCCTTAAAAAAGGAATAGTAACTAAAAATAAACTTAAGGAACTGGCTTAGGTCAGAGTACAGACAAAGGAAGCAAAAACGGGAGCTATCCCATTTCTGCTTCCTTTACTTGTCTAAATATCTATATGTAGGTCCTGAATATATTCAGGACAATCTTAGGGCCATACAGTAGGGTATAATAATAAAATTTAGTTGCTGGGGGATTCGTAATCCCACAGTCTATTGAAAAATACACTATTTAACATAATAGGGCTTCAATATATTGAAGTTCTACATATATTTATGGGTTTACCCCCTGCACTCTGCACAGAACAAAGAAGCGACAAAGTCGTCTTTGTTCTTTAATTAAATCCTACAAAAGTATATAATCTAATAAAGGAAGTAAAATATATAACAATAAAGTCAGTTATTTTGAAAGGATGTTTTGATGAAGAAATCAATAGTTTTAGCTGAAAAGCCTTCAGTGGGAAGGGATTTGGCTAGAGTACTAAAATGTAATAGAAAAAACAATGGATATATAGAAGGACAAAAGTATATAGTCACATGGGGACTGGGTCATTTAGTTACTTTAGCGGAACCTGAAAAATATAATCAAAAATATAAATCTTGGAATCTAGAAGATTTACCAATGTTACCTTCTAATATGAAACTAGAGGTTATAAAGAGAAGTAAAAAACAATTTTATACAGTTAAAAATTTAATGAAGAGAAAAGATATAAAAGAAATTATAATAGCCACAGATGCAGGGCGAGAAGGAGAATTGGTTGCAAGGTGGATAATAGAAAAGGCAAATGTGAAAAGGCCAATAAAAAGACTTTGGATTTCATCTGTAACAGATAAGGCCATAAGGGATGGATTTAAAAAATTAAAAGATGGTAGGGAATATGAAAATCTATACCATTCAGCGGTTGCCAGGGCTGAAGCAGACTGGATAGTTGGTATAAATGCTACTAGGGCTTTAACATGTAAATATAATGCCCAGCTTTCCTGTGGTAGGGTTCAAAGTCCCACATTATCTATGATTTATAAGAGGGAAGAGGAAATTAAGAATTTTAAACCCAAGGCCTTTTATGGCATAAAGTTAAAGGGAGACGGACTACAGCTTACTTGGCAGGACAGTGGAACTAGGGACACTAAAACATTTAATAAAGAAAAAAGGGATAGAATAGTATCTAAGATAAAAGATAAAAAAGGGGAAATTCTAGCTATAAATAAATCCCGTAAAAAAAGCTATTCCCCAAAGCTTTATGATTTAACAGAACTACAAAGAGATGCTAACAGGATATTTGATTTTTCGGCCAAAGAAACCCTATCTATTATGCAAAATCTATATGAAAGACATAAGATTTTAACCTATCCAAGAACTGATTCAAGATATATTACAACGGATATGGTTGATACATTAAAGGATAGGGTAAAGGCATGTGGACTTAAAGGGTATAGAAGTATTACTGGAGAAATTCTTAAGGGGAAAATAAAAGCCAATAAATCCTTTGTTGATAATAATAAGGTTTCAGACCATCATGCTATTATACCAACAGAGGAAACTGTAATATTATCGGATTTAAGCAATAAGGAAAGAAAAATATATGATCTTGTTATTAAAAGGTTTTTATCAGTATTATATAAACCTTTTGAATATGAAAAGATTACACTAAAAGCTAAAATAGAAGATGAAATATTTATATCCAGTGGAAAAAGGGTTTTATCTAAGGGATGGAAAGAATTATATGATAATAAAGATACAGATAGTGATGTGGATAGTAAAGTTTTTACTCTTAAAAAAGGTGACATCATATCTATATCAAATATAGAAAGTACTAAAGGAGAGACTAATCCTCCAGAACCCTTTAATGAAGGAACCTTACTTTCAGCTATGGAAAATCCTACAAGATATATGAAAAGTAACGATAAAAGTTTAGTTAAAACCATTGGAAATACCGGTGGCCTTGGAACCGTAGCAACCAGGGCAGATATTATAGAGAAACTATTTAAAAGCTTTTTAATAGAGAAAAAGGGTAAAAAAATATATATAACTTCTAAAGGGAAACAGCTTTTAGACTTAGTACCAGAGGGTTTAAAGTCCCCAGAGTTAACTGCTAAGTGGGAACAGAAACTATCAGATATATCAAAGGGTAAGCTTAATAAAAACTCATTTGTAAATGAAATGACAAAGTATGCCAAGGAAGTTGTAGGGGATATTAAAAAAAGTGATAGAAAGTTTAAACATGATAATTTAACTAGAAATAAATGCCCTGAGTGTGGGAAATTTATGCTAAAGATAAAAAATAATAAGGGGACAATGCTTATCTGTCAGGATAGGGAATGTGGATACAGAAAGGGAATAGCAAAGAAGACCAATGCCAGATGTCCCAACTGTCATAAGAAAATGGAGCTTAGAGGTGAAGGGGAAGGAAAAATATTTGCATGTAAATGTGGCCATAGGGAAAAACTTTCTTCATTTGAAAAGAGAAAGAAAAAGCAAAAAAATAAAATGTCTAAAAAAGAAGCAAGAAAATATCTTAAAAAGCAAGATGATAAACCTATAAACTCAGCACTGGCAGATGCCCTAGCTAATATTAAAATAGATTAAAAATAAGTACAGGGATTCAATATATTGAATCCCTGTATATGTTTATGGACTCACCAATTCTCTGCTCTCTGCACCTTGCATCCTGCACAGAACAAAGAAGCACCAAAGGTGATCTTGTTCTTCGGAGGTAAAAAATTTAATACAGTACCTTGCGTTAAAAGGTACTGTATGTTATTATATATATAACGATAAATAATACTATAAAAAAGGAATGAGATATTATGAATATACAATTTAAAAAAGGGGTTTTAGAGCTATGTGTACTATCGATATTAAATGAGAAAGAATGTTATGGATATGAGCTAATTAATGAACTATCCAATGCTATTTCTATTTCTGAAGGAACTATTTATCCCTTGCTTAGAAGACTAAAAAAAGGGGGATATGTTACTACTTACTTACAAGAATCCCAAGAGGGACCACCCAGAAAATATTATAAATTAACTGAATTGGGAAAAGAAACTAAAAAGGAATTACAAGAGGAGTGGTATACCTTTACTAAGGGAGTAAATGAATTGTTGAGAGGGGGAGAGCAGAATGAATAAAGAAAAATTTCTACAAAGTTTATCTAAAGAGTTAAAGGATATATCAAAGGAAGAACGGGAAGATGTCTTATTCGATTATCGAGAACATTTTGATATTGGGCTAAAGGATGGAAGAAGTGAAGAGGAAATATCAAAATCCTTGGGAAATCCTAAAAAGATAGCTAAACAGATAAAAGTAAGTAGTATATTAGAGGAAGCTAGTAATAATACTTCCACAAGAAATATTTTTAAAGCTATTTTAGCTGTAATGGGACTAAGTCTTTTAAATCTGATGATTGTAGGGCCACTACTTTTATCATTTGGAGCAGTAATCTTAGCCCTTATTGCATCATCAGTAGCAGTAGTATTAGCTGGAGGATTAGCTATTATTAGTACCATTTTAGAACCGATACTTAAGAACATAGTTTCTATGAGTGTAAATCCCTTTATAGGGATAGTTGGTGGGGTAGGAACTACAGCCTTAGGCATTTTGTCCACCATAGGTAGCATATATTTAGCTAAATGGTTTTTTAAGGGTACAGTTAAGTATTTAAATACAAACTTAGATATTATCAGTAATAGGAGGGGAAAAAGTGAATAAAAACATAAACGTTAAAAAGATTGTATTGATATTAACAGCAATAGTAGGAATATCCTTTTTATTATTGGGAGCATATTTTTTATTAGCATTTAATGATGTTATAGACATAGGAATGGAAACCCATAATATCGATGAAGAAAAAATATTTGATATAGAGAACATAGATGAAATATATATAGATACAACAAGTACAGATATAAATGTTATATCTACAAATGAAAGCGAGGTTAAAGCTCATTTTTATGGAACTGTTAAAGGAGGGTATACATCCTTAATACCTAAGTTAGTAGCAGAAGAAAAGGGAAGTAATATAAATATAGATATAAATAGAAAGAATGTTATAAATATAGGATTTGGTTTTGTTAGTGGTGATGTTAAATTAGATGTTTATATACCTGAAAAATATGAAGAGGACTTAAAAATAAATACAACATCAGGAGATATAGAAATATCTAGGATAAAGGTAAATAACTTCTACTTAGACTCAACATCGGGAGATATATCAGGTATAGAAATGGAAACAGTGAAATCAACAATAGACACCACATCTGGAGAAGTGGATTTAGAGGAATATATTGGAGATTTAAATCTAGAATCCATATCTGGAGATATAAATATTGAATATAAAAAGTTTAATAACGATATGAAAATCGAGACTACTTCAGGAAATGTGGAGCTACTTCTTCCAAAGGATTCTAAATTTAATTTTGCTATAGATACCACATCTGGAGAAATAGAGACAGATATACCGGTTACACTAAAGGGAGATATAGATGATGATCACTTAGAAGGTCAAGTGGGAGATAGTGATAATGATATAAATATAGATGCTACATCGGGGGACGTGGAGGTTAATTATAATTAGGGTACTTTATTAAAAGAAAAGGGACTGTAAATAGTTGTGTGTAAATCACCAATTCCCTGCTCTCTGCACATTGCACTCTGCACAGAACAAAGAAGCGCCAACGGCGCCTTTGTTCTAAACTAACTTATGCATTTTCCAATAGAAGATTCAGCTAAAATAGGCTTAGCAAAATATACTGTACTAACATTATTTCCCCTGTCATTATCAAACTTATGAATAAGCTTATATCCAAATCTATTAAGAAGTTTTAACTGGGGAGTATTAGCTGACCAAGTTCTTCTTACGATATAGGGAAGAACCAAGTTTTGGGGAAGTTGCTCCTCGATAAAAGTATTAAACATTGTAGCTATCCTTAGACCTCGATAATCTGGATGCACACAGGCTATTTTAATATAGTTGCAAGGTGTGTAATCAGATATTAAATCTTCATAGTAGTTATGAAAAAACACTGAAAAACCTACTACCTTATCCTCAACAAGGGCTAAGACATATCTGGCATTGGGAGAAAATAGACTTTCAAAATACTTAATAGGACCGTTCTTACTATTTTCTCTAGAGGAAAGGGTAGGGAAAAAATCCTTATCACATAAAGAGATCAAATCCCACATTTGTGATTTAAAAGTTAAAATGTCTTTGTTGTTATCGAAAAAACTTAATCTTATCATGTTCACCTCGTAATAATTATAGATTTTTTTTGTTGTAAAAAATTAACAAACCTCTTCCGTGACATCCCTCCTAAAACAGTCTAAGAATATAGAATAATTATACAGTACAACAAAGTAAAATACAATAACTAAAAGCTATTTTTTTATAAACAAATTCTATTAAATTTATATGTTTTTCTATGCAAAATAAGACATCTTTAGCCATATTATTTCAAAATATGATAAGATATAAATGGGGTTATCATAAAAATAATATTTTAGATTTGGAGGTACAAATGACATTAAGTAGTTTTTTAAAATTAGTAGAGATACAAACAAAGGTAGCAAGTATAATTCCATTCACACTGGGAACTGTTTACTCTCTTTATAGATTTAATAAATTTAACTTAGGGAATTTTATTATAATGCTTATATCCCTAGTATCTATTGACATGTCAACAACAGCTATAAACAATTATATGGATTATAAAAAGGCAGAAAAAACCCATGGATATAATTATGAAAGTCATAATGCAGTGGTAAAATATAGATTGCCGGAAAAAGTAGTTGTTTCTACAATAATTATTTTATTAATGGTTGCCATGTTACTAGGTATATTATTGTTTATAAATACAAATATTTTAGTACTAATAATAGGGGGTATATCCTTTGCGGTTGGTATACTATACTCCTTTGGACCAGTTCCTATATCAAGGACACCCTTTGGAGAAATATTTTCTGGATTTTTTATGGGCTTTGTAATAGTATTTTTATCAGTTTATATACATGTATATGATAGTAATATAGTTAATTTAGCCTATCTATGGGGATTTGTTAACCTTAGTATAGATATTAAGGAAGTTGTGTATATTCTCTTGATTTCAGTGCCAACGGTATTGGGTATATCAAATATTATGCTTGCCAATAATCTCTGTGATATTGAAGATGATATTTTAAATAATAGATACACATTGCCAGTATATATAGGAAAAGATAAGGGGCTATTGGTATTTAAGATATTATATTATATAATATTTATCATTATTTTGACTCTAATAGTACTAAGGGTTATACCAATAATTTCATTAATATCCCTGTTGACCTTCATACCGGTTAATAAAAATATCAAAAGTTTTTATCAAAAACAGACAAAAAAAGATACCTTTATCTTAGCAGTTAAAAACTTTATAATAATAAATATAATCTATATAATTACAATAACTATTGCTATTATATTTAAATAAAATTAAAATAAGTCGATATGTCCATGACCTTAGTCTGCCTTTCAAGTATGTCTAAACAAAGTAATCGGAAATGGGAGCCGTTTCTCTATATTTTCCAAATCCGAGGACTGGCGGATATTTCCGATTACTTTGTGTGGAACTTGAAGGGATATATCTATCGCCTTATTTTAGCATAATATTTTGGGGTTTATTTTCCATCCAAGCACTAATATTTTCAAATGTAATAGTAGCCCTTCTTTCTATGGACTCATGGGTTGCAAATGCCACATGGGGAGTCAATATCATATTCTTTGCACTTAATAACGGATGGTCCCTTGGTATTGGAGGTTCCATTTCATATACATCAATTCCAGCTCCAGCTATATTTTCATCATTTAGTGCCTTTGCTAAGGCCTCACTATCCACAACTGGTCCCCTGGCAACATTTATTAATATACTAGATGGCTTCATCAAATCTAACTTCTCTTTATCAATAAGGTTTTTAGTTTTATTGGTTAATGGAGTATGTATTGTTACTATGTCACTTTCTTTGAGGAGTTTTTCTAATGAGACATATTCAACCCCTAAATCAATAACTTCTTTCTTCTCTGTTCTAGAATGGGCTAATACTTTACAGTCAAAGGCTCTAGCAACCTTGGCAACTTTAAAACCAATAGCTCCGGTTCCTATAATTCCTATAGTTTTATTAAACAGTTCATTACCAATAAAGCCAGACTTTGTTTTACCATCTCTAGTGGCATTATCGCAATCTTTTATATTTCTAAGGAGATTTAATATAAGACCGAAGGTTAACTCTGCCACGGCATCGGTACAGTATCCAGCTGCATTTGATATCAATATATTTTTCTCTTTACATGTTTTAATATCTATGTGATCGATTCCAGTAAATGCAACGGAAATCATCTTAAGATTAGGACAAGCTTCTATTACGTCACCATCAAGGGGGGAGTTAGCAATTATAAGTATATCTGCCTCAGAAGCTCTTTTTATAATTTCATCTTTGTTATTTATCTTTTCAAAACAAGGGGTAAACCTATGACCTTTGTCCATAAAAGGCTTAGAGAGCCTGTCTATCACCTCTTTATCAACACCTAAAGGTTCTAGCATAACAATATTCATATAAAAACTCCTTTCTTAAATATAGTATATATCTATTATACTACTTCTAGTCTATATAATAAAAAATATATTATATTTAAATATATTAGTGAAAAGTAGGAAGAATAAATAATATAAATCTAGTAGGAGTGATTCAATGAATAAAAATAAAGAAACATTAAAAAGTATGAACAGTCTACTTCAAGGGGAATATATGGCCCTTGAAACATTTAATGTTTTTATATCAAAGGTAAATGATGATAGCACTAAAAAGACACTTAGAGAGGTTCAAGGACATCACAGGGAAAATATAAAAGTTTTAGCTAATTATATACAAGACTTAGGAGGTCAACCGGATGAAAATTTAGGATTTAAAGGGACTATGGCTGATATGAAATTAAATATGGATTTAAAAGGAAAAAATGATCACTATATTATTGAAAAGGTAATAGAAGGGGAAACTAATGGAATAAACATGGCAGAGAAGGTTTTACGGGGAAATTTAGATGATAAATCAAGGGACTTTGCTGGGGAAATATTACATAGCGATAGGAAGTATTTAGATAAATTAAAGACACTAATGTAAATTCTCAATATATTGCACCACCAAATCCCTGACCTCTGCATCTTACACTGAACAAAGAAGCGCCAAGGGCGCCTTTGTTCACCTTATTTAATTAATTTACGAATACCTTGAGATATTATATCTGAAAAGATGACAAGTAGAACATAGGATATTAATAATAAGGTTATTTCACTATAATGAAACCAACTCATACTAAGTTTAAATTGCATACCTAATCCTCCAGCCCCAACAAAACCAACAACAATGGTGGTTCTTATTATAACTTCCCATCTATATAATATAAATGTAATAAATTTAGGGGTTACCATAGGTATAACACCATAAATAAGCATTTGCATTTTACTTGCCCCCGATGAAGCTAGATTTCTAATGGGCCTTAAATCTAAATCTTCTATTACTTCGGAGCATAGTTTACCAAGTATACCAAAATTATGGAGAGACAATGCTATAGCTCCAGGTAATATACCGGGTTTAAAGATAAATACTATTATCATAGCCCAAATCAATTCGGGAATTGCCCGGGAAAAAATATATAAAACTCTTACTAGGCCAAAGACAATCCAGTTATACCATCTTCTAGATAGGGTTAATGTTCCGTCGGCAACATTTCGAGAACCCCAAACTACCATTAGAAGCATAACTATAGATGAAAATCCTATGGCAATAATACTCATTATTAATGTTTCAACGGTAAGTTTCAATACATTTTTAATACTATCTATATTTTTAAATGCAGGATTTTTTTCACCTATACCTAAAAGTCTTTTACTGAAGGTCTTTGTATGATTAATATTTTTATCAGAAAAAAGGCTAGATAAATCGGCATTCTCTACATTAAAAATAAACAACCAAGAGAGGACAACTAATAATGAAAATATAATTAATGATAGTTTTATAAAACCTAAACTATTAATTTTCTTTGTTGTTTTTGATATCATTGTATCAGCCTCTTTCTTATAAGATTACTCCAAAAATCAATTAATAATACAAGACCTATTAAAAAGAATATAAAAGTCCAGACTTCATTATAAGCTAGGTCACTTAAGGATAGATGTATCTGATAACCGAGACCACCAAGTCCCACAAAGCTCATAATAGCCGATGAACGTACAGCACATTCAAATCTATACATTGTATAGCTAATCATATTAGGTATAGCCATAGGAAAATACCCATAAAATAAAACTTTAATGGGAGAAGCTCCAGTTGATCTTAATCCATTTATAGGTTCTTTAGATACATCATTAATCATATCAGCAAAGATTTTTCCTAAAGTTCCTCCATAGGGAATAGCCAAAGCAAATATTGCCGCAAATGGAGATAACCCGGAGGCAGCAACAAATAACCAAGCCCATACTAATTCGTGGATACCCCTCATAAAACTTAACAGGCCTCTAAATAGGGTTATATAAAAAAACTTACTTGTAGAACTTTTAGTAAGCACTCCTGATGCCAATGTTCCTATTATAAGGGCAATAATAATAGCTAGGGACATTCCTGCAGTGGCATATGCTAATGTTCTCCATGAAGCTACTATACCCAGTTTAATAGTATCTAAAGATAGATCTGGTGAAAAGAAAGCCTTTATAATCTGAAGTATAGTGGTCTTTCCACCAGAATGAATTAAGTCGTCACTCCAATTAACCGATAATAAGCTTAATATGAAGATTAAAGTTAGAAATAATGTTAAAAGACCCCTTCTATGATAATCTAAAAATTTAATTATGTTAGCCATGTTAAATATTCTCCTTTAAGCTATAAAGACTTTCTAAGTCTTTATTTGTTACCTTTTTAGTGGGAAGATCAAAAAATACTTTACCACTTCTTAATCCGATTATTCTATCAAAATACTTTTTTGCGTATTGGGTAGAGTGGAGGCTTGATATAAGGGTTTGATTTTCTTCTTTTACTAACTTAACTAATATAGACAAGATATCTTCAGCTCGGGCTGGATCTAAAGAGGAAACCGGTTCATCAGCTAAAATAATCTCGGGATTTTGAACTAGCAGTCTGGCTAGGGCAACCCTCTGTTGTTCTCCCCCCGACAGAGTAGAAGTTTTTTTATAAAGTTTATCAGTTAATCCTACCCGTTCTAAAGAGTCTATAGCCAAATTTTTTTCCCGTGGAGATAATAGGGAGATAATAGATTTTAAAGTTCCCCAATCTCCTAGTTTCCCTGCAAGAACGTTGTTTATGACAGATAATTGTCCCACTAAATCAAATTGTTGTCTTATAATACCTATTTTTTTAGAAAGTTCCTTCGTAGATTTATAACTATCTATAGATTTATTATCTATCATAACATTTCCGCTATCTGGTTTAACAATAGATGTTAATATATTTAATAAAGTAGTTTTTCCAGCTCCACTGGGGCCAATTAAGGCTACTAGTTCCCCTTTTTTAATAGTAATAGAAAGGGAAGAAAGCCCAGCCTTCTCCCCGTATTTTTTTGATATATTTTTTAAATTTAATATAATATTTTTATTCATTTATAATTCACCTACTATTTAATTATGCCTAGGTCTTTTGCCACCGATTCTATGGCTTTATAATTGTCATTTTTTGTTTCTATAAATTTAGTGTCACCGAAAAGTTCCATAATTTCTTTATTATCTTCACCGAAGGATAATAAAGCTGTCTTTATTTTTTCTTTAGTACCATCACCAAATTTATTATTCACATCGTTGATCGTCCAGTTATAATCATAATAATCTGGAGTTGTATAGAACACCTTTACCTTATTTAAGTCAACTTTATCATTTTTGACGGCTGCTTCCCATACCGCTTCATTTAATGCTCCAGTTTGAAAAGCTCCAGACTCAACTAGTTTCCAAGTTTTATCGTGGGAACCGGAGTAATTTGGCTTACCATCTAGATCTTCTTCTAGATTAACACCAGCTTCTGTTAAGAAGTATCTAGGCATTAAATGTCCAGAAGTGGAACTTTCACTACCAAATGTAAAGGTAAGACCCTTAATATCTTCTAGGTTATTAATATCTAAGTCTTTTTGTACGATAAAAACTGAGTGGAACTTTTCGTCCCTAGGTCTTTGGGCAATAGCCTCAGAATCAGAAACTAGATTTCTTGCCTGTACCCCTGTAAGACCACCGAACCAAGCTAAATCTATCTCTCCTCTTTCAAAGGCAGTAACTAAAGCTGAGTAATCAACAGTGGGAACATATTCAACATTCAGACCTGATTTTTCACCTATATATTTTGCCAATTCATCAAATCTTCTATTCAACTTCGATACATTTTGATCAGGAATAGCACCTATTTTAAACACCGGGTTATCATTAGTTGAACTGCTATCATTTTTATCATTAGAACAAGCAGCTAATGAAAATATCATAGTTATAGTAAGCAATAAAATTATTAGCTTTTTCAAAATAACTCCTCCTTAAAATTTTGTCGAGATATGTTTTATTGTTAACAATTAGTATTGTATAGTATTCCTATAAAGATAGTCAACATTAGAATTTCTATAACAACTTGACAGTCTATAGATATAATCTATAGGTATTTATAGGAAATAATAAAAAAATTATTTTGATATAAACTATTTTTATAATATCAAATAAATAGTAAAGAACATTTAGGAGGGAATGAAGTAATGTCTAGAAAGAAAAATATTTCACCAGCAGCTCGAAAAGCTTTTGAAGATTTAAAATATGAGATAGCTAGGGAACTGGGAGTATATAATACAGTGAAAGAAAAGGGTTGGGGAGATGTATCATCAAGGAATTGTGGAAATATAGTAAAGAAGGCATTGGAAATGAGGGAAAGAGGTGATATATAGGAAAAAAGAAACAGGGATAATAAGTGAAAATAGATGCAAAATATTATATGTAAGTTAAACTACAGTAAGAATGGAGGAAAAAAATGAGGAAATTAGCTGAAGGAGAAAACTTATCCCTAACAGGATTACTGAAAATGGAGAAGGATGGACTATCAGTAGCAAAGGCTATGCAGGATTTAATAACTGATGAAGATTTAAAAAAACAGGCTGAAGCTGCTATATTAGCCACAGAGGGAAGAATAAAAGGAATACAACAGTTTATAAACGAAAACAATATAGCTGATACAGGGGAGGTTAGATAATATGGCATCATTTCTAGGAAATAGAATAAAAAATAACACAGATATTAATGATGAAGTTATAGCCAATAATATGATTGCCAGTGCAACAGCAGGGGCTAATGCATATTTAAATGCAGCTATGTCAACTGCCACACCTGAACTTAGATCAATGTATGCGGCTAGCTTAAATCAAATGTTAGGGGGTCATACGGCAGTAACAGAATTAGCTATAAAAAAAGGTTGGGAAAAGCCATATGATGCTCCATCCCAACAGTTATCTGAAATATATAATAAGTCAAAAAACACACTTAAGTAATATAAAGACATAATAAAGGGGATCCATATGGATCCCCTTTATTATGCCTTAAATCGATTTATTGATTTTTCTAAATCATTAGCTAGGCTTTTTAACTGTTCTATAGAATCCACGACTCCATGAATTGCATTATTTTGTTCCTCTGATACCGCCGTTGTTTCCTCAGATGACGAAGCTGTTTCTTCAGCTGAGGTTGTTATATCTAAAACAGTATTTGAAATAATATCCTTTTTATTTGACATATTATCAATAACCGAGTCGATTGTTGAAATTTCATTTTTTATAGTATTAATAGTATGATTTATTTTGTTAAATATCTCCTTTGTATTATGAACTACTTCAATATTTTTTTCTACCATTTCATTGGATTTATTAATAGCTTCCACAGAGTTACTAATCTCGTTTTGTATTTCAGTTATTATATTTCCTATATTGGTAGTGGATTCTTTAGACTGTTCTGCTAAAGTGCTTATTTCATTGGCAACAACTGCAAAACCCCTACCCTTATCTCCAGCCCTTGCAGCTTCAATAGATGCATTTAATGCAAGTAAACTGGTTTGTTCCGATATACTACTTATAACATTTACAACTTCGCCAATGTGATTAGACTTTTCATCTAATATATTTATTACATTAGTTACATTAGAAGTAGCTTTACTACTTTCGCTTGCTGTGGTGTCTAGAGTATCCACAATATTTAGCCCATGATTACTTAAATCTCTGGCTTTAGTTATTTCCTTTTCCATAGTACTAGAGTGCCCTAAAACCTCTTCTATTTCCTCTGTAAAACTACTTATGCTTTCTGAGATATCACTACAGTCTCTAGCCTGTCTAGAGGTTTCTGATGCAACCTGTTCTATTGACTTTACTATTTCTTCAGAACTTAAACTTATTTGTTCAGACATTTCCCATAGGGAATCAGAAGATGTAAAGATATTTTTAGCAACGGATTTAGATTCATTAATTAGCTTAGTTACTTTTTCTGTCATATTATTAAAGCTATTTGATAACTGGCCTATTTCATCATTGGATTTAATATTTGACCTGATAGAGAAGTTACCACCTTCAACTTCTTTCATTAACTCCATTAATTTTTTTATAGGATTTGATATTTTCTTAGATATTATAATAGATATTATTATAGCTATAGCTAGTATAATTAAACCTATAATTATTATGTAGGAGTTTATAGCCATTACTTGTTTTATTACTTCAGATTTATCTACTATAATTATAAAGTTCCATCCTATCTTAGAAGAATTATAGAGTTTTCCAAAATATTCTTTTCCACCTTTTTCAAAGGTTATGACATCCTTTGTTATATTACTTAAATATTTAAAATCTGATATGTGTTCAAAGTTAGTATCAGGGTTTTTAGGGTTTGATAAAATAGTTCCATCCTCTTCAGTAAGAATAATATATCCCTTTTCCCCTATTTTTATATCTTTAGTAATATTAGTTAAAGCTTTCAAACTGATATCCATTGATTGCACACCTATTATACGACCAGAAAAATCTGATATAGTTTTAGCTAAACTAACATTAGCAGTATTTGCTCCCTCCCAAAAGTAAGCATCTGTCCTTATAACCGTTCCTTTATTCTCTATTGCCTTTTTATACCAAGGTCTAGCCCTAGGATCATAATTATTATTTACACTCCCAGGAGCATATTGTATGTATCCACCATCTATAGTTCCCATATATATATCTGATACATTAGGGTGACTATTAGCATAGTTTGAATATACTTTGTATATTTTGCTCTCTATACCTCCATTGGCTTCAGGGGTCATAGTCGTTTTTCCCTTAATATTACTTTTATTTATATAGGAACTAATGGAGCCATCGGCCTTTTTTACTGTTGAATCTTTAGATAACATATCAACATCTTCTTTAATTGATTCAAAATAAGAGTCAATCATATTTTCAACTTGCTTTACTTCTTTTACAGCGGACTCAATAAAATTATTTTTTACCATATTACTAATTTTAAAACTCGTAATAATCCCTATTAATAGGGTAGATAATAGAACAACTGCTATAAAAGATCCTAGTATTTTGCTTCGTATAGTTTTAAACATGTAAATTCTCCTTTCTATAAAAGATAGTCTCATAAATTCTATAGGAAAAAATAACTTATTACAATTATAAAAAGTAATAACCATACCTATTTTTGCATCAGCAATAATGTTGAATATTGTGGGAAATACACAAAGGATGTAGAAATAAAAGAAAAACTTACCTTTTATTATTTGCATTTGCTACTATAACGATGTTTTTTAATAATATCCATTTCTATAATTAGTTGATTTATTCTATTTATAAAAATAATGAAAATCATTATCAAAAAGTTTATCTAAATTTTTACTGGGTATAATAGGTTTAAAAGATAAAAAATTATCAATACAGGAGGTAAATTATTATGAAGATAGCTGTTATAGGTTGTACCCATGCAGGGACAGCAGCAATATTAAATGCGGCGGAGCTATATCCAGAAGCTGAAATCACTGTTTATGAAAGAAATGATAATATTTCATTTCTATCTTGTGGAATAGCACTATATGTAGGTGGAGTAGTTAAGGATCCCGAGGGACTTTTCTATTGTTCGCCGGAAAAACTAGCAGAATTAGGGGTTAAAACTAAGATGAAGCATGATGTCTTAGATGTTAATATAGATCAAAAAGAATTAACTGTAAAAGATTTAGAAACAGAAAAAGAGTTTAAAGATAATTTTGATAAACTTATAATAACAACAGGTTCTTGGCCTATAGAACCAAATATAGAAGGAAAGGATTTAAATAATATATTACTATCTAAAAACTTCTATCACTCAAATACAATCATAGAAAGGGCTAAGGATGCTAAAAATGTTGTTGTTGTAGGAGCCGGTTATATAGGTGTAGAATTAGTTGAGGCATTTGAACAAAATGGAAAAAATGTAACCCTTATAGATGCCCAGGATAGAATACTAAGCAAATATTTAGATAAAGAATATACAGATAAGGCAGAAGAGGCATTTAAAAAGCATAATGTTAAACTGGCTTTAGGTGAAACTGTTAATAAGTTTGAAGGAAAAGATGGTAATGTATCTAAAGTTATTACAACCGGTGGGGAATACGATGCAGATTTGGTTATAATGTGTATAGGATTTATGCCTAATACCCATCTATTTAAGGGACAATTAGATATGTTAGATAATGGAGCTATAATAATAGATGATTATATGAGAACCAGTAGGGAAGATGTATTTGCAGCAGGGGATGCCTGCGCTGTTATATATAACCCAACCGATGAAAGAAGATATATTCCCCTTGCCACAAATGCAGTTAGAATGGGAACATTGGTTGCTAGAAACTTAGTTAAACCAACAACTAAATATATGGGAACCCAAGGAACATCTGGAATTAAAATATATGAACATAATATAGCATCAACGGGATTAACTGAAGAAAGTGCTAAAGATATGGGATTAGATATTGAAACTGTAACTATTACTGATAATTATAGACCAGAGTTTATGCCAACCTATGATGAAGCAACCCTTAAGGTTGTATATAAAAAGGACTCAAGGGTAATATTAGGAGCTCAAATAATATCAAATGCTGATTTAACTCAATCTATAAATACAATGTCAGTTGTTATACAAAACAAGATGACAATAGACCAATTAGGATTTATTGATTTCTTCTTCCAACCCCACTTTAATAAACCATGGAATATATTAAATCAGGCAGGTCTTAACGCTAAGTAAAATTTATTGGGAGATTATAAATTCCCTAATGACTATCTATAAAACCCACGACTTAAAAGTCGTGGGTTTTTACAGTATTAATAGCATCCAGCCATACCCTTTGCAAATTCCATACATTCCCTTGCACAATTTAGGCATATACAGGCACAATTTTGAGATTCCCTATCGGGGAACCTAGAACATTCACAACCACAAGCCTCACAAACAGAGGCACATAATTTAGCCATATCTCTACTAAAGGGGCTTTTTCTTGCTATATATTTTTGGGTCAATCCACATATATCGGCACAATCCCTTAAAAGTGTAAGTTGTCGTCTTCTTCTTTCCACATCACATCTATTTTTAACAAAATGGGTCATATTTTCACAGGTGCTTTCACAATGGCATAATGTATTTAATAGCCTATCATACATAAGGATTCTCCTTTCAATAATATATCTTTTTTCACTATAAATATATTAAAATATCCCCTAGATTGTGATTAAAAATTATTTAAATAAAACTATTGAATAGATACAATAGTTATGGAATAATATTAAATAGGTAAAATTGTATTGGTAAGTGGGGTACAAAAATTAAAGGAAAGGGGAAGTGACATGAAAAAAACAAAGGATTGGACAACAAGGAGGTTAGTATTATTATCATTATTTGTAGCTATTAACATGACTGCCACATATATACATATTCCGGTGGGACCTAGTATGATGCATTTAGGAACAGCTACACTTTTTATAACTGCACTTATATTAAGCCCTATGGATTCAGCCATAGCAGCAGGGGGAGGAATGTTTTTATTTGATATATTTAGTAATTACTTTAGTTATGCTCCCTTTACATTGGTTATAAAGGGATTAATGGCATTTGTAGTTGCTAAAATAGCTCAAAGAAAAGACTACGACGGAAGAGATATAAAACAGAATAGCATAGCTTACATAACCGGTGGAATCATATCTTTAGTAGGTTATTATTTCACCAATGTATTTTTTAGTGGTAGCTTTGGTGGAGCCTTAGCTAAAATACCAGGTTCAATATTAACCACTAGTATAGGAATATTAATAGCTTTACCAATAGGAATAGAGGTTAAGAAGGTATTTTCTAAAATGGAAGCTAAAAAAATATAATAAAAAAAGGATATCTTTTTAAAAAGATATCCTTTTTTTATTATATTTTTTATGAGTTTATTTAAATATACCAAATGGCTTACCAACCGGCAAAAACTCTTTTCCAAAATGTTCATTTAAAACTGCAGCAGCTGATCCATAGAATGAAACAATAGATATTCCAAGTTCAGCAAAGGCAGCGATTTTATGAGTTATTTCATAGGCTATATCAAAGGAACTAAGGGTTAAACCTAAGAATAAAAAGTCTATTAAAAAGAATATTGTAAATAGAACCTTATGGGTCTCCATAGCTCCAATTGTCATAAAAATAGTAAATATTAAGTAACCTAAGAATGCAAAACCAAGTTGTTTTGAATCTATATCATTTACCATGTTTTGTCCAAAAACACCTAGTTTAATCATCCATGAGAAAGCAACTGCAAACCAAAAGAAAGCATATCCACCAAATGCAGTGGTACCGAATGTATTGTTTCTTTTCGAGTCGTTTATTGCTGCGAATAATTGAGCAAAGGCTCCTAGAAATATTGCCCATGGAATTATAAAAGATACTCCTGTAGTAAGTCCTAACTTTTGAGAAGATGCCACCAATGTTACC
Organism: Dethiothermospora halolimnae; assembly: GCF_037577855.1. NCBI lineage: Bacteria > Bacillati > Bacillota > Tissierellia > Tissierellales > Thermohalobacteraceae > Dethiothermospora > Dethiothermospora halolimnae. The sequence continues at coordinate 65,930 of NZ_JBAKFX010000015.1, forward strand.
ATAGCTAGTCCAAATAATCCTATGGCAGAAGGGTCAGCATTTGTAATTTTAACATTGTTTGTATTAGTGCTCATAATTGCCTCCTATTTATATATATTTTTTTGACACAGACCTTAACATTATAATATATAATTCTTAGGATTTGAAGGAAATTAATAAAAGTTAATATTTCCTGTTTTTGGTCACACTGTTGGGTGAATTAAAAATATAAATTTAATATTTGGGTACAAATATTAATATAAAATAGAAATAGAGGGGATGAGTTTATTATGAAAAAATATAAAAAGCCAGATAAAGGGAGTTTAAAGGAAAAATTAACTGATATTCAATACAGGGTGACTCAAGAAAATGGAACCGAAAGACCATTTGAAAATGAATATTATGATCATGAGAAAGAGGGAATATATGTTGATGTAGTAACAGGAGAACCTCTTTTTAGTTCCTTAGACAAATATGATGCTGGATGCGGGTGGCCTAGTTTTATTAAACCCATAGATAAGAAAAGGGTAAAGGAGAAAGAAGACTTAAGTCATAATATGATAAGAACAGAGGTAAGAAGTGAAGATGGAGATAGTCATTTGGGTCATGTGTTTAATGATGGACCTAAGGATAAAGGAGGGCTTAGATACTGTATAAATAGTGCAGCTTTAAAGTTTATACCTGTTGAGAACTTAAAAAAAGAGGGATATGGAGAATATTTAAATTTATTTGAAAAAAGATAATGGATAAAAAAGGTGGATTCTGGGGACAGAACCCACCTTTTTTATTTAATATGAGTCCTAGACCTATTATTATGAAAATAGATATTGAACTACTTAAACTCTGGGTCATGATATCATCTTCTTTATAGCTAACCATTAAAAAGGTACATCATATGGTTAACCATTTATGAAAAGTTGTTATAAAAAATAAAATTATATATTTGTAGAATACTATTGAATCATAGTGACTTTTCCTATAGAATATAGATATTTGATACATAAAATTTAGACATACGAAATAAAATCTTGAGGGGAGGAAAGGATATGATTTTAAAAAATAGATTAACGGAGGGAAACATACTAAAGGTTTTAACAAAACTTGCATTACCTATTATGGGGACTTCCTTCGTTCAAATGGCATATAGTATGATGGATATGATATGGCTAGGCAGAGTAGGTAGTAAGGCTGTGTCGGCATCGGGGACAGCGGGATTTTTCACATGGCTTGCAATGGCATTTATAATACTTCCTAAAATAGGCGCAGAGGTTGGTGTGTCCCAATCTGTAGGAAAAGATGATTATGATGGGGCAAAAAAATATGTAAGGCATACTATTCAGATGGTTGTAGTTCTAGGATTACTATATGGAACAACATTAATAATATTTAGGGATAGTTTTATAGGATTTTTTAAATTAAGTGATAGTGTTACTGATATGGCCATAGACTATTTAGTAATAGTTTCTTTAGGAATAGTATTTTACTTTATAAACCCAGTGTTTACTGCAATATTTAATGGATACGGGGACAGTAAAACCCCATTTAGGATAAATGCTATAGCCCTTAGTGTAAATTTATTACTTGATCCAATTTTAATATTTGGTGTTGGACCAATACCTAGTTTAGGTGTAAAGGGAGCAGCAATAGCTACAATAACTGCCCAATTTATAGGCACGATGGTCTTCGTATTTAGTATAAGAAAGAAAAGGGAGTTAACAAAGGATCTTCATCTATTAAAAAGACCTGAAGGAGCCTATATAAAAAGGATAGTAAAATTAGGATTTCCTGTAGGGTTACAGAATGGATCATTTACAATATTTGCAATGCTCATAGGTAGAATCATATCCGGTTGGGGAGATACACCTATAGCAGTTCAAAAGGTGGGTTCTCAGATAGAGGCTATATCCTGGATGACTGCCGGGGGATTTCAGACTGCATTAAGTGCCTTTGTGGGACAAAATTATGGAGCTAAAAAATGGGATAGGATTTATAAAGGTTATTATACAGGAATGAAAATAGTAGGTGTGATAGGTATATTTGCCACATGTCTCCTTATATTTGGAGCGAGACCTATATTCTCATTTTTTATACCTGATGAACCTGAAACTATAGAACAGGGTGTTATTTACCTAAGAATATTAGGGTTATCTCAGTTTTTTATGTGTGTGGAAATTGCAACTTCAGGAGCATTTAATGGTTTAGGAAAAACGGTCCCCCCATCTATTATAGGGATTATCTTTACAGGGCTTAGGGTTCCAGCAGCCTATATATTATCAAGAACTTCATTAGGCCTTAATGGAGTATGGTGGAGTATTAGTATGAGTAGTGTATTTAAAGGTTTAATACTTCCAACAATGTTTATGATATATCTAAAGAAAAATCCTAATATAGTTAGAAGAAGAAAAAGAATAGATAATAGAGAATAAATAATAGATAAGGTGCGAAGTGGCAGAGCCACTTTGTTTTTTTATTTAAAACAATAAATCTTTGCTGTTTATCAATAAAAATCCATTGAAAATCATGAAGTTAAGTGTTAATATAATAATAAATTAAGGAGGTAAAAAAATGAATTATCATGGGAAAAAATCATTGTCAACTGTATTGAAAATATCATTGGATGTATTGGTTTTAGTAGGAGTAGTTCTATTTATAATACTATCTAAAGATACTATATTTTCACAGGAATTTAAGACTACTTCATTTAAGAAATACTTCATATATTCACTATTTATAATAGGAAGTTTATCTTTATTATCTATAGCTTATAATCTAAGAAAGATACTTAATTCATTAATAGGTTCAAATCCATTTATATGGAATAATGTGAAAAGACTTAAAAGAATTTCAATAGGTTGTTTTATAATAGCGGGAGAATATATAATAAATTTATTTGTTAATCTTGACTATGAAAATTTCAGTATTATATATATAGATGAAAGAGGGATTCATACAGATATGGAGTTTTTTATATTTTTATTTGCAGGGGCCTTTATATTAATACTATCAAAGGTCTTTAAAGAGGCAGTTATAGCTAAAGAAGAAAATGACTTAACAATATAAGGGTGATATTATGGCGATAGTAGTTAATTTAGATGTTATGATGGCAAAAAGAAAAATGAGTTTAACAAAATTATCCGAGGAAGTTGGAATAACAAAGGCCAACCTATCAATACTTAAGAATAACAAAGCGAAGGCTATACGCTTTTCAACATTAGAGGCAATATGTAAGGTTTTAGATTGTCAACCGGGGGACATCCTAGAATACTCTGATGATTAATGGGAGTTATAATAGATTGTATAAATATAATTATTATAAAAATAAGGAGACGATATTATATATAACAGGTTACTTAAGGAAGGTAAAATACAGAGTGTAAAAAAAAGTAAGCAAAAATATCTGTCAGTCCTGGGATTTGTAATTCCCCCAACTAATTTGGTTGTTGGGGGATTCGTAATCCCCCAACCTGTCAATAATTTTAAAGATGGCATTTTGCCATCTTTTGCTATTCTGCTTCTTCATAATACATAGGTAAAACTGGTTTAAATATTCTATTTATTTCTATAGTATTTAAATCGATAATTTCATCCTTAGCGAAGATAGTCATTTTAGATAAAGTGGATTCATTTAAAAACTTAGTATCAACCATTACATCTACATCTTCCATAGAGATAGGCTTTTTAGATACCAATTGGAATCCCCAGTCCCCAAATGAAGGAACTTCTATATGATAGGGAACTACATGAAAGTTTTCACTTTTTATAGTTTTGTTTATACACCAATAGGCTTTTTTAGCATAATAGGGGCTTGTTGATTGAACAACGAAAACCCCATCTTCTGCTATATGATTTCCAATAAGTCTATAAAAGGTGTCGGTATATAATTTATTTAATGATTCGTTATTAGGATCAGGTAGATCAACTATTACCACATCATATATGGTAGTATTATTTTCTAAAAATTTATAGGCATCTTCATTATAGATATTAAGCTTTTTATTGTCTAAAGAACCTTGGTTTAAATCTTTAATTAATGGATTAGTTCTAGAAAACTCGGTCATTTCCCTATCTATATCCACTAAGTCAATATTTTCTATAGTATCATATTTAAATATTTCCCTAGCTGCAAGACCATCTCCCCCCCCTAAGATTAAAACATTAGACACATTTTTATTAAGGCCCATAGCGGGATGAACTAAAGCCTCATGATATCTATATTCATCCATTGAACTAAACTGTATATTACCATCTAAAAAAACCCTTATATCATCTTTATGCCTTGTCATAACGATTTTTTGATAAGGGGTTTGTTTAGAGTATATTATTTTATCTCTATATAGGTTTTGTTCTATTCTGTCTGCAGAATAATCACCAAATATAAAGCCTAGAATTAATATTACTGAACAGGCTATAAATATATAGTTGAAAATTTTAGTAGATATAAAACTCTTATACTTAATAATTATTATGCCTGCAACTATAATATTTAAAAGACCTATTAAGAAACTTGTCCTAATAAGACCTAAATGGGGAAAGAGAAATATTGGGAACAAAATAGATCCGATTAATGCTCCCAAATAGTCAAAACTAAGTACGTTTGCAATAGTTATCCTAAGTTCATGGTTATAACTTTCTATTATTCTAGTTAAAATAGGTATCTCCAGCCCTACCAATATACCTATTAGTATAATTAGTATGTACATAACCAGTACAAATATATCGGTATATGCATAGGATATAAATAGAAGTAAAGCAGACAATCCACCTAATAGTCCTATTGATAATTCTATTAAAACAAATATATCAAATAATTTTTTCTGAGCATATTTAGAGATATAAGAACCAATTCCCATGGCACTCATATATAATCCTATGGTTATTGAAAATTGTTTAATACTGTTACCTAAAAGGTAAGAACTACTGGCGGCTATAATCAGTTCATATACGATACTACATATACTTATTATAAATATTGATATGATAAGTGGTTTAATGTCTAGCTTTTTTATCATGGTAGAATAATCCCACCAATAAGGATAGCTATACCTATAAACATACCCCCTATGGCAAGTCCTGCCCCCATATTATGGTCATCTATTTCCTTTTGTAAATCAAATGGTGTTATTAAATCAAAAAATTTATAACCTACAGTACACAAAGCCATTCCTATAACGAAATACACTATAATTGAAAGTGCTTCTGTTAACATAATATTCCTCCTCTCTATCTAATAGTTGCGGTAACTATAATTGCCGTTGCTATAAATATACCACCTATTAATGCTCCGATGGCAGGGTTTTTTTCCTTTATTTCTTCTGCAAAGTTATATGGCGTTATAATATCAAAAAACTTATAGCCAACAAACATAAGTACAAGTCCAATAAGTCCATATAGAACTGTTGATAAGATTACATTAATATCCATAAACACACCTCCTTATTTGCCAAAACTTGTTCCTCCACCGATACTTTTTCTAGTACCCGAGGAGCCCCTTTTAATGCCAAAACCACTATTTCTATTAATATGGGATTTATTTTGAATGTTTTTCTTAAATGTGCTACTAGGTTTATAGTTTTTCTGGTCATAATAACTTCGGCCCCTATATCTATCTCTATCACCTAAAAGGCCCTTTAAGAAATAATAATCCCTAAAGAATGTAAATGCACTACCATGTCTGCTTCTATAAAGGGATCTAGAACCCCTGTAGGCATACTCCCTTGATGAAACCTGTATATAGGTCTTATCATCTTCACCTTTATATACAAATACATATTCATTATCATATAGTATGGAAATATGATCATCGTTACTTATGTCACTATAGCTTTCGGGTCTAGTTTTAGAAATTATATATTTAGCAGTTTCTATAACAGGCATTTTAGAGATATATACATTAGCCCTTTCATCCCGTTCAAAGGAACTGGTAATAGAGGTAGTATAATCGAACCTATCACTATTTTTTATAAATTCAGCGGCAGAACTTCTATTTGATACTATAATACTACCTATTAGAATCACTATTAAGACTATAGCTATTAAAAAAACTAATCCTTTTTTATTCAATATATCACCTGGTTTCTAAAACTATATCAAATAACATCATAAGAAATTATTAAGTATAGTTTTTCACTTCTTACAAAAGTGGTAGCATCACAGGATTCAGCTACTAGGGTGTAGCCCCTTGACTACAAATTCCGCATATCTTTCGATAAGTCTTAGTTACATATAGTAACTAACCCCAACAAAATTAGAAGTGTTACCTCTCCCTAACCTTATATCTAATACTGCTAAAGGCTTTTCCTTCTAGGTGTCCTTTAGCAAGATATATTCTTATATATATACATTAATTAAGTTAATGTTTTATGCTATATTAAGAAA
>NZ_JBAKFX010000016.1:0-68481 GCF_037577855.1 Dethiothermospora halolimnae
GGAGGGGGAAAGTGTATCCTTTTTTAGGGCCAAACGGTCTTTTGATACCCATTAATAGTAAAATGTGTATAATAAACATTTTTTGTATGAGTAAAATTTTTACTGGAAATTAGATGCGAAATTTCTGACAAAATATAAAAAAGGTTGCAAAGGAGTCAAATGTCCCTCTAGTAGAGAATAAACCATTGGCAAGAACTTTATATAGTAGTGTCGATATAGGGGACATAATACCTGAGGAATTATATCAGGCTGTGGCAGAAGTTTTAGCCTATGTTTATAATTTAAAGAATTAATGTAAGGGGGATATATTATGAAATTTGGTGATGTGGTCGTTGCAGTTGCAATGATTTTAGTAGTAATAATAATTATTATACCAGTGCCCAAGGGGGCTTTAGATATCCTTCTTAGTCTAAATATATCGTTAGCACTATTAGTCTTTCTTATATCCATGTATACAGAAGATGCCCTTCAGTTTTCCATATTTCCATCCTTATTATTAATTACGACATTATTTAGACTATCACTAAACATATCTACGACTAGATACATTTTAGGAGAAGGAGATGCTGGTAATGTAATAGAAGCCTTTGGAAGCTTTGTTATTAGAGGAAATGCTATAGTTGGATTTATCATATTTTTAATAATTGTACTTATACAGTTCCTCGTAATAACCAAGGGATCAGAAAGGGTTGCGGAAGTGGCAGCTAGATTTACATTGGATGCGATGCCAGGTAAACAGATGGCCATCGATGCAGATTTGAACTCTGGTCTTATTACAGAACAAGAGGCGAAAGTTAGAAGGAAAGACATACAAAGATCTGCTGATTTTTATGGGGCTATGGACGGTGCAAGTAAATTTGTTAAGGGAGATGCAATAGCGGGTATAATTATAACCTTAATTAATGTTGGGGCTGGATTTGGTATTGGAATATTGAAACAAGGATTATCTTTTGGAGAGGCTTTATCAAAATATACTCTATTAACTGTGGGAGATGGTCTGGTTAGTCAAGTGCCTGCATTACTAATATCTGTATCTGCGGGTATTGTGGTTACAAGAGCTGCATCAGAAGCTAACTTAGGTCAAGATTTACTTAAACAACTCTTTGGAAGAAATCCAAGAATAATGTTTATACTAAGCATTGTTCTATTACTTTTAGGAGTAGGTACACCATTACCTAATATACCATATATTTTACTAGCTTCTTTTTTTGGATTTCTTGGGTTCTCCATGGTTTCTACAAAAAAGAAAGCTATGGAGGAAGAAGGTATTGAAGAAGAATCAGAAGAATCTGAGAATATACGGGAACCTGAAAGTGTTATGTCCTTATTGAAAGTCGAAGATATCGAGTTGGAATTTGGCTATGGTATTATCCCATTAGTAGATGCAAATCAAGGGGGAGATTTGTTGGATAGGATCGTAATGATAAGAAGACAAATTGCCCTTGAACTAGGAATAGTACTACCTATGGTAAGACTAAAAGATAATATACAGTTAAATCCAAATGAATATGTAATAAAGATAAAAGGCAATCAAATATGTAGACGAGAGGTTATGTTTGATCATTATCTTGCGATGGACCCAGGTACTGTGGAAGAGGATATAGATGGAGTAGATACAATAGAACCTGCCTTTGGTCTGCCTGCTAAATGGATAAGCCAAGAAGATAGAGAGAAGGCTGAAATATTAGGATACACTGTTGTTGATTTACCCTCTGTCATTGCCACCCATTTAACTGAAATTATTAAAAATAATGCATATGAATTACTGGGAAGACAGGATGTAAAGGTTCTTATTGATAATGTAAAAGAAGAATATCCAGCCTTAGTTGAAGAAGTTGTGCCGAAATTCTTTTCAATAGGAGAAATTCAGAAGGTTTTAGCTAATTTATTAAAAGAACAAATTTCCATAAGGGATATGGTTACTATTTTGGAAACTTTAGCCGATTACGGTAATGTAACTAAAGATCCAGATATGTTAACTGAGTATGTGAGACAAGGAATGGCCAGATATATAACAAATAAATATGTTGAAAATTCAAGACTAAATGCCCTTACCTTAGATGGCCAATTGGAACAATTGATTATGGAATCCATAAAGCAAACAGAAGCTGGTTCCTATTTGTCCCTTCCTCCGGATAAAGTGCAGAGGATTTTGGATAGTTTAATGGGAAATATAGAAAGGCTAACTTCTATAGGGGAACAGCCTATAGTGTTAACAGCACCTATTGTGAGAATATATTTTAAAAAACTTACAGAGCAGATTTCTCAAGACTTAATAGTATTATCCTATAATGAAATTGATTCATCTGTTGAAGTACAGTCTATAGGGATGGTGACACTATAATGAAAATAAAAAGATTTGTTGGTAAAAATAATAAAGAAGCCATGTATAAATTAAAAAAACAACTGGGTTCTGATGCCATTATACTCCATACAAGAAAAATAAAGCAATCGGGAATATTAGGATTTTTAAAAAAACCTTTGGTAGAAATAGTGGCAGCAATAGATGATAATGTAAAGAAACCAAAAGTTGAGAGAGCTTATAAAAAGGAATTTAATAGAGAATTATCAAAAGCTTTTAATAGTAAATTAAATAACAACACTAATATAATAGGTTCGAACAACAATTATCCTAGAAAAAAAGAAAATAGTGGTAATGAAAATACTACTAATGATGATATAAAAAAACTTAAAGAAACAGTAGAAGATTTTATAAGCAGTATTAAAAATAAGGAAGTCTTAACTTTACCAGAACCATTAAGTTATTACAGGAAAAAAATGTTAGAAAATGGAGTTCAGTTAGAAATAGCAGAACAAATATTGTCACAAATTAGTAATGATATTGATGTTAATAGCAAAGATGAAGATACTATATCAAATATTGTTAGATATAGTATAAAAAACTATCTAGGGGACCCCTATAAACCTACAGATGGACAAGGACAAAAGATAATATTCTTTATAGGTCCAACTGGAGTTGGGAAAACGACCACTTTGGCAAAGATAGCTGCTCATTATGTTCTTGAGAAACAAAAAGAAGTGGGGCTTGTTACTGCAGACACCTATAGGATTGCCGCGGTTGAGCAGCTAAAAACCTATAGTAAAATATTAAATATACCTATTAAAATTATATATAAAATGCAGGAATTTGATAATGTATTGTCGAATTTTATAGATAAAGATGTTATATTGGTAGATACAGCTGGTAGAAGCCATAATAATAAGGAGCAGATGGAAGAAATAGAAGGTCTGCTAAATACTGGAGTCAATAAAGAGATTTATCTAGTTCTTAGTGCTGCTACCAGTACAGATACTATAAAAGAAATAATAGAAAAATATGATTTTATTGATGATTATAAAATTATCTTCACTAAAACCGATGAAGTAGCAAATTTAGGTGTTATTTTGAATACAAGAGCTTATACTAATAAACGATTATCTTATATTACAACTGGACAAAATGTACCAGAGGATATTGAAATTATTAATCTAGATAATTTGATAAATAAGTTGATTGGAGTAAATAACAATGAATGATCAAGCCTATAGACTAAGAGAACTTATTAAACATTCCCAACAAAAACATAAAAAAGGAGATAACAGCAAAAAAGATAATGATAATACTAGAATTATAGCAGTAACTAGTGGCAAGGGGGGCGTAGGTAAAACTAACTTTACAGTTAATCTAGCAGTGACGTTGAATAACTTAGGTCACCGTGTTGTAATATTTGATGCTGATATTGGTTTGGCTAATGTTGATATTTTATTAGGCTTAACATCGAAATATAATATATCTAGTATTTTAAATGGTGAAAAAAATATTGAGGATATTATGCTAGATGGGCCTAAAGGATTGAAAATTATCCCAGGGGGCTCCGGTATTGAAGAATTAATTGATATGGATAATAGAAAAGTTGATATTCTAGTTAATCAGCTAGAAAAGCTTAAAAACTCCTTTGATTTTATAATAATAGATACTGGAGCAGGATTATCAAATACAGTAATAAGTTTTGTAAATGCGGCAAATGAAGTAATATTGGTAACTACTCCAGAGCCTACCTCATTGACTGATGTTTATGCAATGATAAAAACTTTAGATACCTCTAGTCATCACACAGATTTTAATATTGTTATAAATAGAGTGAAAAATGAAAAAGAGGCAAATATAATATTTGATAGACTTAACAGAGTTTCGAATAAGTTTTTAGATATAAATATAAACAAATTAGGTTTTTTAAATGAGAGTAAACTTGTATTCAAGGCTGTTAAAAGGCAGGAGCCATTTACTTCTTTATATCCTAATTCTTTGACTTCTAAAAATCTTATTCATATGGCTAATGAAATTGTTGAGGGTCAAAAATCAAAGGAAAAGGGATTGGGATTTGATAGTTTTATAAAAAAATTTAAAAACTTTTTTACAAAGGAGGCGAATTAATAGATGGCAAAGGATAGCTACCTTCCTAGTATAGGTAATATAATTCAAGTTAGATATAGGGATAAAGAATATAGTAGTAGATTGATAGATATAGTAGACGATAGATTTATTATTCTTGGACCAATGGAAAAGGGAACCTTTATTCCAATTGCTAAGAATAGTAAAATGAAAATCATATATATTATTGAAGAAAAAGGTAGATTTCTATTTGACTGTGTGGTTAAAGAAAGGTCTAAGGACCCTGTTTATAAACTGGAAGTAGAAAAAATCAATGAAATAGTTAGAATACAAGAAAGGGAATATTATAGACTTCCACTAAAGGTTCCGATAAAAAAAAGTCATAGCTCTAAAAGGGAGGATATTGATGAAATAACGGAAGAGTGTGAAGCTGATGATATTAGCGGAGGTGGATTAGGAATTTTAACAAACTATAAGCATAATGTAGGAGATGTAGTAGATTTAAAAATATTAGATAATGAAATCGATATTGATGTTTCTGGCAAAGTACTAAGACTTGATAGTACAAAAAACTCAAATTACAAATATTCTGCTGGAATAGCCTTTTTTGATATGAACGCAGAAAAGAGGGATAAAATAATTAAGTTTATTTTTAAGCAACAAAGAAAACTAAGGAAAAAGGGTTTGATATAAATGAAAAAAAGAGTTTTAGTTGTTGATGATTCAGCATTTATGAGAAGAATAATAACTGACATCTTAAAAGAAGATAATAGATTTGAAGTAATAGAAACGGCAAAGAATGGAAAAGAAGCACTATTAAAAATAAAAAGCCTAAAACCCGATGTTATTACATTAGACGTTGAAATGCCGATTTTAAATGGCATTGAGACATTAAAGGAAATTATGTCGAACTATAAAACACCTGTAGTGATGCTTAGTAGTTTAACACAAGACGGGGCTGAAGCTACAATGGAAGCCCTTGAGTTAGGTGCAGTGGACTTTATAGCTAAGCCTAGTAGTATATTTGAAATGGATAGTAAAAAAGAAGAGTTACTAGAAAAAATAGAAGCAGCTACAAAGGCTACTATACATAAAAAGCCTACTACTGCAGTAAAAAGAAGGAAAAATAACATAAAAACATTAAAAAAAGGTGAGAAAAGATTTTCCACATTAATAGGGATAGGAACATCTACAGGGGGACCTAGGGCTTTACAAGAGATAATTCCCTTTTTTCCGGCGGATATCAATGCTTCTATTGTTATAGTTCAGCACATGCCTCCAGGATTTACAAAATCCTTAGCTAAGAGGTTAGACTCATTATCAGAGGTAAAGGTTAAAGAAGCAGAAGCGGATGAAGTGCTGAAGAGGGGATATTGTTATATAGCCCCTGGAAACTATCATGTCCTTATTAAGGAAAAGTTTAATGAGCTAAGAATCGAACTTAATGATGGTAAAAACGTATCAGGACATAAACCTTCAGTAGATGTTTTAATGAATTCAATTTCCCATATCAAAAAATATAAAACAATAGGTGCTATCTTAACAGGTATGGGTTCAGATGGCACAAAGGGTATACAAAAGGTTAACGATAATGGTGGATTTACCGTAGCCCAAGATGAAGAAAGTAGTGTAATATTTGGAATGCCAAAGGCAGCAATAAATTCTGGAGCTATTGATAAAATAATAGCCTTAAATAATATGGCTAAATACTTAACTGATAAAGTGGGGGTGTAATTATGGACATGAATCAATACTTAGATATGTTTATAGAAGAATCAAAGGAACATTTACAACATATGAATGATAATCTGCTGACTCTAGAAAACTCACCAAAGGATCTTAACTTAGTAAATGAGATATTTCGAGTAGCCCATACGTTGAAAGGAATGGCTGGTACCATGGGCTTCACTAAAATAGCTGATTTAACGCATAAAATGGAAAATGTCTTACATGTCATTAGAAATGGTGAAAGAGAGGTTACAACTGACTTAGTAGATGTTCTGTTTGAATGTTTTGATACACTAGAAGCCTATACAAATAATATAATTGAACAGGGTTCCGAAGGAGAACTTGATTGTACCCATATAATAGAGAAGTTAAGCATGATAGAGCAAGGAAAGTCCATTTCAGAGGATAGCTCAAAGGATGATGATATAATAGTAAACGAAAGTACAATGAGCTCAGAAAAAGTAGATAATAAAGAGGATGAATATAATGAGTATGTTGTAAATGTTTTAAATAAAGCTAAAGAAAAAGGTTTAAATACTTTAAAATTAAAAATAACTATCGAAGAAAATTGTATGTTGAAATCAGCAAGGGCATTTATTATATTTAATAGACTTGAGGAATATTCTGAGATAATACAATCTACTCCTCCTGCTGAAGATATTGAAGATGAAAAATTTGATCTGTCTTTTTCATTAACATTGGTTACTGAAAAAACAGTTAGTGAAGTAAGAGAGGATATACTTTCAATTTCTGAAATAGAGAAAGTAGAAGCTAATGAAATAAATTTAGAAAATGTATCTGTCAAAGAGGAAAAAAAGGAAATAAGGGAAGAGAAATCGGCTGAGAAGAAGGATTCCAAGCCTAAGAAAGCAGCCAATAAAAAAGCAAAAGGCCATAAATTTGGTAAGACTGTTAGAGTGGACATAGAAAGATTGGATAATTTAATGAATTTAGTAAGCGAGTTAATAATTATAAAGACTCGTATGGAAGATATAGGCTCATCATCCAAAAGACAAAATATGAATGAAACTATTGAATATTTAGAGCGTATAACCAGTAATCTACATGATGCTGTCATGAAAGTAAGGATGGTTCCCATAGAAAGGGTATTTAACAGATTCCCAAGGATGGTTAGAGACCTAGCAAAGGAATTAGATAAGAAAATAAATCTTCAGATGTCAGGGGAAGAGACTGAAGTTGATAGAACGGTTATAGATGAGATAGGAGATCCATTAATACATCTAATTAGAAACTCTATAGACCATGGGATAGAAAGTCCAAAGGAAAGAAAAGAATTAGGAAAAGAAGAAGCTGGAACTGTAAAATTAATTGCATATCCCGATGGCAATAACGTAGTTATTGAGGTTACAGATAATGGTGGAGGAATAAATGTAGAAAAGGTAAAACAGAAAGCCATAGAAAGAGGTTTAGTTTCAGCAGAGGAAGCCTCAAATCTGTCAGATGAAGAAATCGTTGATTTCCTTTTTGATGCTGGTTTTAGTACTGCAGATAAAATATCTGACGTATCAGGAAGAGGTGTTGGATTAGACGTTGTAAAAACTAAGATACAATCAATTGGTGGTAACGTTGAGGTGGAAACCACAAGGGGAAAAGGATCTAAGTTTATTATTCGATTGCCTCTTACTTTATCTATAATACAAGCATTATTAATTAAAATAAGTGATGAAATATATGCGTTACCTTTAGGTTCTATTAAAGAAATTATTCCTATTTCCAGTAAAGACATAAGAACAGTTCAAGATCAAGAAGTAGTTTTATTTAGGAATAAAACACTACCTATAATTAGACTAAAGGATATATTAGGAATTGAAAAAGATGGAGAAAAGGATGAACTAATCTCAGTAATTGTGAAAAAAGGAGATAAAGAGGCTGGACTTATAGTAGATGACCTAATGGGGCAACAAGAAATAGTGATGAAATCTTTAGGAAAATATTTAACAGGAGTTAATCATATAGCAGGTGCTACAATATTAGGAAATGGAAGCATATCAATGATTTTAGATGTTAATTCGCTATTTTAATGGGAGGTGGAAAAATGGATATGACAAATAGAATTTCTGAAAATAAATATGTGATTTTTAGTCTCAGTGGTGAATACTACGGAATTGACATAAAAAATGTTGATGTTATAGAGAAAGTAACAAAATTCACTAGAGTACCCAATGCTGCTGAATATGTTAAAGGAGTAATTAATCTTAGAGGTGAGGTAGTACCTGTGGTAGATCTTGCTAAGAGATTTGGTATTAAGACTAAGGATATTGACAGTGAATCGAGGATAATAATAGTATCAATTAGTGATATGCAAGTAGGCATGATAGTCGATTCGTCATCAGAAGTTATACAATTAGAAAAAACGGATATTGACAACCCACCGGACATAGGGGAAAAAGTTTCAGAAGATTTTATAAAGGGTATAGGGAAAAAAGATGGTAGATTAATCATATTATTAAATCTAAAAAAGGTATTAAAAATAGAGAATATAGATGAAGAAAGCTAGAGGTGATTAATATGAATATTAATAATTTGAACTCTACATTAATAGATGTATTAAAAGAATTGGGCAATATAGGTTCTGGTAATGCAGCTACAGCTCTAGCTAAAATGATAAATAAGCGTGTGGATATGAATGTTCCTCAAGTGAAGATACTAGACTTTAAAGAAGTTAATGAGATTTTAGGTGGAGCAGAGGAACCAGTTGTGGGAATATATTTTCAAATGGAAGGTGACATTGTAGGAAATATAATGTTTATATTAAATATTAAATCTAGTAAAAATCTAGTAGATATCTTGTTTAATAAAAATAGTGAAGGCGAAGACTTAGAAGAGATGGATATTTCAGCACTGTCTGAAATAGGTAATATTTTAGCAGCCTCCTATACTAACTCTTTAAGTAACTTGACTGGACTTTCTATTAAAATTTCTGTACCGTCGGTAAGTATTGATATGGCTGGAGCAATTTTGAGTGTACCGGCTGTACAGTTTGGATATATTGGAGATAAAGTTTTATTTATAGAAACCCAATTCAATGAAGATAATAAAGAAGTCACAGGAGATTTGTTTTTAGTACCAGATATAGATTCTTTTAACATAATAATGAAACAATTAGGAGTAGATTAATGATGAAAAGTATTAAAGTGGGAATGGCAGACTTAGCTGCTACAAGTTCTCCCGGAAAACTTATAACTTTGGGGTTAGGGTCCTGTGTTGGAATTGTTTTATATGATAAGTTTAAAAAAGTAGCTGGACTTGCACATATTATGTTACCATCCAGTTTAGAAATAAAAAATAACTCTAATAAAGCTAAGTTTGCAGATACAGCTATAGATATTCTAATTGAAGAAATGCTATCTTTGGGTGCTAGAAAAAGAAGTATTTCTGCTAAAATAGCTGGTGGATCCCAGATGTTTTCATTTAACACCAAAAATGATGTGTTAAAAATAGGAGCAAGGAATGTTAAAGCTACAAAAGAAAAATTGCAATCTTGTAATATTCCCATAATTTCTGCAGATACAGGAGGAAATTATGGAAGAACCATTGAAATTAATTCAGAAGATGGTTCTCTTTTGGTAAAAACTATAGGGCATGGAACTAAAGTAATATAATGATTTTAAATAAGCAATTCGAGTATGATTTAATGGAGGTACATCCAAATGTCAATTGATGAAGTATGGAAAAAGTTTAAAAAAACTAAAGATATAGATCTTAAAAAAATAATAATTGAGGAATATATTCATTTGGTTAGAATTGTTGCTGGCAGGATGTATAATTTTTATGGGGGAAATGTTGAATATGATGATTTAATAAGTTTTGGAGTATTTGGATTAATTGATGCTATTGATAAGTTTGATTTAGATAGAAATTTAAAGTTTGAAACCTATGCTCAAATTAGAATAAGGGGAGCTATGATTGACAATTTAAGAAAATTAGATTGGGTACCTAGATCTTTAAGGAAAAAAGCTAAGGAATTAGAAAAGGTAGTCAATAAGTTAGAAAATAGTTTATCTAGAACTATAACTAATGACGATATTGCTATGGAAATGGGGATAACCAAAGAAGAAGTGGAAGATATTTTTTCTGAGATTTCAACATTTAACTTAGTTTCATTTGAAGAGATATTAGATATAAAATCAGGGGTTAATATAAGAGGTAATTCACGTGATAATCCAGAAGAAATATTTGATGAAAAAGAATTAAAAAAGATTATAAAGGCTACAATTGATAAATTGCCTAATAAGGAGAGAATGGTTATTTCTTTATATTATTATGACGAGTTAACATATAAAGAGATAGGAAAAGTATTAGATTTATCAGAATCAAGGATATCCCAGATACATAGTAAAGCTATACTGGGTATAAAAAATTTATTAAAGAAAAATGGTGTTTTAAATATGGGGGGCTATTAGAGATGAGTTCACAACTTATATTAGAAGGGAAAAGTTTAGAAAAAATAATTGCTAAAGGATTAAAACAATTAAATAAGACTAGAGATGAGGTAGATATTGAAGTAATCGATGATGGTAAAAAAATAATGGGTCTTAGCTTTAAAAAGAAAAGAGTTAAATTTACGATAAAAGAGAAAGAGATTGAAGATAATTCTAATTTTAATAATATAATAAATGATGCTGAAGAAGAGATAAAAAGATTAGATAGAGAACATATGAAATTTAAACTATTATATTTAGAAGATGGTGTATATCTAAATATACCTGCTGGTAATAATTTGAATAATATTAGGGATAAAATTTTAACAAAGTTAGAAAGAAAACAAATAAAAGATTATGACTTAAATGCTATTAAAAACATACCCACTAAATTAGATAGTGAAATAACAAAAAAAATTGCACCACCTCAAGAAGAGAAATTAATTGATTCTTCTATAGATGTATTTGTAACCGCTGATAAGATGAAGGGATACTTGGTATATAATCCTCCAGAAGGAGGGGGAAAAATCAGTTTTGACGATGCCATGGAAAAAATTAAAGATAAAATTAAACTTGGTCTTATGAAAAATAAAGTTAGGGAAGTAATAGATAATGATATTTACAATAAGGAGATACTTATAGCTCAAGGCAAAGAAGCGATTAATGGAGAAGATGGAAGAATAAAGTTCAATTTTGATATAAAAAATGAAGCAAAAATAAAAGTATTAGAAGACGGTAGTGTTGACTTTAGAGATTTAGATTTAATTAATAATGTAAAAAAAGAAGATGTTCTTGCAGAAATAATTGAGCCTAAAGAAGGAACGTCTGGATATTTAATATCTGGAGAAGAATTAAAGGCAAAGGATGGAAAAGCTGCTAATATTGGTTGTGGCAAAAATACAGTCTTAAATGATGAAGGGGATAAAATCATATCCCAGTGTAATGGACAAGTGTCATTAGAAGGAAATAAAATTGTGGTAAATCAGGTTTACGAAATATCCGGCAATGTTGATAATTCTACAGGAAATATAGACTTTAAGGGAACAGTGAAAATAAAGGGGAATGTGAGAACTGGGTTCATGGTAAAGGCAGATAAAGATATAGAGGTAAATGGAGTAGTTGAGGGAGCTTATATTAGTAGTGGAAATGATATATTGCTAAAAAGAGGTATGCAAGGACACAATAAGGGGGAACTATATGCTAATAATAATATAGTGGCTAAGTATATTGAAAACTCTAAATTAAAAGCAAAAAATGATATAAAAGCAGAAGCTATAATGCATAGTGATATAATTTCTGGAGGAAGTATTGAGGTAACTGGTAAAAAAGGATTAATAGTAGGCGGATCTTGTAAAGCTAAGTCCGAGATACGTGCTAATATAATAGGGTCCTCAATGGCAACTAATACTGTCTTGGAAGTGGGAGTATCTCCGGGTCTAAAGGAAGAATTTGAAAACACAAAAAAAGAAATTGAAAATCTGCAGGAAAATATTACAAAGCTACAGAAATCAATAAAACTTTTAAATAAGATGGAAAGACTAAATCAATTATCTCCTGAAAAGCAGGTAATGTTAAAAAAGTCTATAGAAACTAAAGAAACTTTAGAGAAAAAATTGAACCTGCTGCAAATAGAGTTAGAAGAATTAGAAACAGACATCGAAGCACTATCAGATGGGAAAGTACATGTAGATGATGTAGTCCATTCAGGAGTAAAAATTATAATAGGAAACTCTGTTATGTTTGTAAAAAGAGATTATAATCACTGTACTATCTATAAAGAAAAAGGTGAAATAATAGTAGGAGGTTATCAGTTATAATATAATAATAAGGGAGGGTATGAAAATGTCAGTAAGACCTATTGATATGCAACAACTGGTACCTAAAACCCTAGAAATTTCAAGACAACAACAGTCGGAAGATAATAAAAGTCAAAATATAGCATACAATAATCAGAACTCCCAAAATAAAGAAGTCGATAAAAATCTTAATAGGGTTAATGATACAAAAAAAACAGACCAGTCAAAGATCAGGGATAAGAAAAAAGAAAATAATAAGAAGAATAAGAAAAGGAAAAATAGAAATAAAAAAGAAAATAAAAGCAAAAAAAACACTGAAGAAACTAGGTGCAGCATAGATATAAGAATCTAATGTATATACACTTATAAGAGGTGGTTAATATTAGCAGTATATTAATTTTAATAGGAATTTTAGTAGTTATTATTTCGACTATCGTTATATTTAAAAATAACAAAGAATATCAAAATATATACGATGAAGTAAATATTATGTATAAAAAAATAAAAGATTATTCTAACAATATTGAAATTATAGTAAATGATATGGAGGATATAGTCGATAAGTTTCTTTTGATGACCGAGGCAAATAATGTTGGAGTTAAAGGAAGGAATAAGAGTAAGGATATCATTAAACAAAAGTCTACAATTGATATAAAAGATACAAGTAATATAGTACAAGAGAAGGAATTAGACGTAGAAACTAGTTATGAAAATGAGATAGTCAGATTACATGAAATTGGTTTAACTAATGAGGAGATTGCTAAAACATTAAATAAGGGTATAAGAGAGATCAATATAATATTAAAGATGCATACGATGAAAAATAATGTAAATTAACTTTTGTGTTTACATTATTTTTTATTTTATGCATATATATCAATTAATTGGAAATAATAATAAGAGTAATATAATAAATATAATCGTTAATTTTATAAAAAACGATAAAATTCAATAATTTTTTAAAGAAGTTATTGATAAAGGCATATGTATATGATATACTATTTGAGGTGGAATTACACACATTCTATAATTTTTGAGAGTGTGCCTTAGGGTCTCTTAAAAAAATGATTAGAGTGGAGGAAAAACAAAGGGAGGTGAAAATATATGTCAGTGGTAACTATGAAACAACTATTAGAAGCTGGTGTACACTTTGGACACCAAACAAGAAGATGGAATCCTAAAATGGCTGAGTACATCTTCACTGAAAGAAATGGCATATATATAATTGATTTACAAAAAACAGTTGGCATGATAGATGATGCTTATAATGTAGTAAAAGAGATAGCGGAGAATAATGGAGAGGTTCTTTTCGTTGGAACAAAAAAGCAAGCTCAAGATTCTATTGAAGCTCAAGCAAAAAGATGTGGTATGCATTATGTAAGCCAAAGATGGTTAGGTGGTATGTTAACAAACTTCAAAACTATCAATAAAAGAATTGCTAGACTTCATGAATTGAACAAAATGGAAGAAGAAGGTTTATTCGATGTGTTGCCTAAGAAAGAAGTAATAATGCTAAAACATGAAGCTGATAGACTTGAAAAGTTCTTAGGTGGAATTAAAGACATGAAGAGAATTCCCGATGCTTTATTTGTTGTTGATCCAAGAAAAGAAAAAATCGCTGTTAGAGAAGCCAAGATATTAGGAATACCTGTAATTGGTATCGTGGACACTAACTGTGATCCTGATGAAATTGATTACATTATTCCAGGTAATGATGATGCTATAAGAGCTGTCAAATTACTTACTGAAACTATGGCCAATGCGGTTATAGAAGGAAAACAAGGCGAACAAATAGAAGAGTAATCTAAAGGTAAGGGTTTAAGGGAATTCTCCCTTACTGCTCTTACCTTTTTTATTTACTAATATTATTAAGGAGGCGGATTAAATGGCTATAAAAGCTGCTATGGTTAAAGATTTAAGAGAACGTACAGGTGCAGGTATGCTAGATTGTAAAAAGATGTTAGAAAAGACAGATGGAGATATAGATAAAGCTGTAGAATTATTAAGAGAAAAGGGACTATCTAAGGCCGAGAAGAAAGCAGGAAGAGTTGCTGCTGAAGGTATTGTAGAGTCATACATACATGGTGGTAGAATAGGTGTACTAATAGAAGTTAATAGTGAAACAGATTTTGTTGCTAAAAATGATGAGTTTAAACAATTTGTTAAGGACATGGCTATGCAAGTTGCAGCACAAAATCCTAAATATGTTGCAAAGGAAGACGTTCCTGAAGAAGAGATAAATAAAGAAAAAGAAATATTAAAGCAACAGGCACTTAATGAAGGTAAGCCAGAACATATAGTTGAAAAAATGGTTGAAGGAAGGATTGAGAAATTCTATAAAGAGATTTGTCTATTAGAGCAAGAATTTATTAAAGATCCTGATAAAGTAATAAAAGAATTATTGAAGGATAAAATAGCTAAAATCGGTGAAAACTTAAAAATAAGAAGATTTGTTAGGTTTGAGGTAGGAGAAGGACTAGAGAAAAAAGAAGAAAACTTTGCAGAAGAAGTTGCAAAGCAAATGAATCAATAAATTCTAAATGGAGAACACCCTGTGTTCTCCATTTGAGTAACAAGTTGTAGTTTATTATAATTAGATTCATTAAATAAAGGAATTTTTTATTAGATGTAGAATATTTAAATAATAGGAGTGTTTTAATGAGTAGACCTAACTATAATAGAATTATATTGAAATTAAGTGGAGAAGCTTTATCAGGACATAAAGGTTTTGGACTAGATGAAAATACAATTAATAAAATAGCATCAGAAGTTAAGAAGGTTCAAGACTTAGGAGTAGAGGTAGCTATAGTAGTAGGTGGTGGAAACTTCTGGAGAGGAATAAGTGCTAGGGAAATGGATAGAACCACTTCTGACTATATGGGGATGTTAGGTACAGTAATTAACTCACTGGCATTACAAGATGCACTAGAAAATATTGGGACTAAGACTAGAGTTCAGACAGCTATTGAAATGAGACAGATAGCAGAACCATATATTAGGCGTAAGGCAGTTAGACATTTAGAGAAAGGTAGAATAGTAATTTTCGCTGCTGGATCAGGAAATCCATACTTTTCCACAGATACTACAGCGGCACTAAGAGCTGCAGAAATAGAAGCTGATGTTATATTATTAGGAAAAAAAGGAGTAGACGGAGTATATGACTCTGATCCCCGTGAAAATTCTAATGCTAAGAAGTTTGATAAGTTAAGGTATATAGATATATTAAATATGGGATTAGGGGTTATGGATTCAACGGCAACTTCATTATGTATGGACAATGGAATACCTTCAATAGTGTTTGGTATTGATGACCCTGGTAATATTGTTAGAGTAATAAGTGGTGAGAAAATAGGTACTTTTATAAAAGAGGAGTGATTTTATGTATTTAGAAGCTCATAAGAAAGCTGAGGAAAAAATGAAAAAAACTGTTAAAGCTTTTACAGAAGATTTAAAGTCAATTAGAGCAGGAAGGGCTAATCCTGCTATATTAGACAAAGTTATGGTGGAATATTATGGCACACCTACTCCATTAAGACAGATAGCAAATGTATCTGCTCCTGAAGCCAGGACACTGGTTATACAGCCATATGATACAAATGCAATGGTTGATATCGAAAAAGCTATACAGATAGCTGACTTAGGTCTTAATCCGTCGTCAGATGGAAAAGTAATTAGACTGATAATTCCTCAATTAACTGAGGAAAGAAGAAAAAATCTGGTAAAAGGACTTAAGAAAACAACTGAGAATGCTAAAGTTGCCATAAGAAATGAGCGTAGAGATGCAAATGATGCATTAAAGAAAATGGAGAAGTCTGGAGAAATAACTGAAGATGATTTAAGACAAGGAGAAGATAAAGTTCAGGAGTTGACAGATAAATATATAGAAGAAATAGATAAAATTAGAGATAAAAAAGAAGAAGAGTTAATGGAGGTTTAAGATAGTTGAAGGACATTGATGTAATCGGTTATAAAGTAGAAAAAGGTATAGAGATACTTACATCACAGCTTAAACAACCAGTTAATATTTTTGAGCTTAGAGGAACTAATAAGAAATTAGATGTTAACCTTAAAGAAGGTCGTATTTTAAATGTAAAAAAAGGAAATAATAGTATAGATGTATTTGTAGGATATTTTTAATCCCCCTTCTTTTATATAAGAAGGGGTTTTTAGTGATTATACCTTGGAGGTAATAGTATGTTTCAAAATAATGATGATTTAGAAAAAGAAGATGTACTTAGAAATAAAATTGATATGGAAAGGTTGCCAAGTCATATTGCTATAATTACCGATGGTAATGGCAGATGGGCTAAGAAAAAATTTTTACCCAGGGCAGCAGGTCATAAGGCAGGGGTTGAAAGGGTAAAAGAAGTTGTAAAAGCTGTTGGAGATTTAGGGATTGGACATCTGACCTTTTATACTTTTTCCACTGAAAATTGGAATAGACCACAGGACGAAATAGATTCTTTGATGAAATTACTGGTTAAATATTTAGATAAAGAACTTAATACATTACATGAAAATGATGTAAAGATTACTGTTTTAGGAGATTTAACAGGACTTCCTTCATTACCAAAAGAAAAGGTTATTAAAGCTATAGAAAAAACTAAAAACAATAATACCCTTAATTTAAATATTGCTTTAAACTATGGAGGAAGAAATGAAATAATTAGAGCTACTAAAAAGATTATAGAGGATGTAGAAGAAAATAGGATATCTATAGATGATATAGATGAAGAAACATTTAAAAATTATTTATATACTGGGAAACAACCGGATCCAGACCTGCTTATAAGAACCAGTGGGGAACTGAGAATAAGTAATTTTTTATTATATCAAATTGCCTATACAGAGTTTTCATTTCCTAATATTTATTGGCCTGATTTTTCTAAAAAATATTTGTATAAAACTATAATTGACTATCAAAATAGAAATAGAAGATTCGGTGGGATTTAAAAGGGGGATACTATGCTTAAAAGAATAATTAGTGGTATAATAGGTCTATTAATATTAATAATTATAGTTACCAAGGGAGGAACATTTCTTAATATTGGTGTATTACTTATATCGTTGATTGGACTATATGAGATAAATGGAGTATTAAGTAAATATAAAAATGAAAAATTATTTATGGGCTTTAATTATTTATTAGCCCTTGCCTTTTTTCTAATAGTATCAATAGACAGAATCGAGTTAACTCAATTGATTCTCTTTGTTTACTTTATATCGGTTATTAGTATGCTTGTTTTTAGGGAAAATACTACTGTATTAGATGTGGCTAGTACAATTTTTTCTGGTATATATGTTGTTTTTTTTATTTATCATATAGCTTTTATCAATGATAGTAAATTAATATGGTTAATCTTTATTATTGCTTTTGGAACCGACACATTTGCATATTTTATTGGAGTAAATTTTGGAAAGAGAAAACTATGTCCTAATTTAAGTCCTAAAAAAAGTATAGAAGGCTCTATTGCTGGAATTATAGGAAGTTTAGTATTAACTATAATTTTTGTTAATTATTTTAATTTGGGGAATATACTTAAATTTTCTTTATTAAGTATTATATGTTCAATTATGTCCCAAGTTGGAGATTTAACGGCATCTAGAATTAAAAGATTGGCAGAGGTTAAAGACTATGGAAATATAATGCCTGGCCATGGGGGAATTATTGATAGATTTGATAGTATATTGTTTACCGCACCTATAGTATATTATTATGTTACTTACTTAATATAATTAGTAAATCTGTTTATTGGAGTGTGATAATTTGAAAAGAATAAGTATATTAGGCTCTACAGGAAGTATAGGTACTCAAGCCCTTGATGTTATAAGAAATAATTTTGGGTTTAAAGTTGTAGCTTTATCGGCCAATAAAAATATTGAATTATTAGAAAAACAAATATATGAGTTTAACCCTAAGATTGTTGCTGTAGCAGATGAGAATAAAGCGAAAATACTAAAGGGGAAAATAGCCCATATGGATACAAGGGTAGTTGGAGGTATGGATGGATTAATAGAAGTAGCTACTGAAGAGTCAGTTCATATAGTTTTAACTTCAGTGGTTGGAATGATAGGGCTACTACCAACCATTGAAGCTATAAGAGCTAAAAAAACTATTGCATTGGCCAATAAGGAAACATTAGTTACTGCTGGAGCCCTAGTTATGGATGAAGCAAAAAAACATAATGTGGATATTTTACCTGTTGATAGTGAACACTCTGCTATCTTTCAATGTTTAAATGGGGAAAAGAAAAGAGATATAAATAAGATGGTTGTTACAGCTTCTGGAGGACCATTTAGGGGAAAATCTAAAGAATATCTTGAAAATGTTAGTCTAAAAGATGCACTTAAACATCCCAATTGGAGCATGGGTAGAAAAATAACTATAGATTCTGCAACATTAATGAACAAAGGTTTAGAAGTAATAGAAGCAAAATGGTTGTTTGATATAGACATAGATAAGATAGATGTGGTGGTACATCCTGAAAGCATAGTACATTCAATGGTAGAGTTTATAGATGGTAGTGTTATGGCCCAGTTGGGTATACATGATATGAGAATACCCATTCAATATGCCCTTACATATCCTAATAGGGTTGAAAATAAATTAGAAAGATTAGACTTAACAAATATAGCAAGTTTAAACTTTGAAAAACCGGATATGGAGACTTTCCCTTGCTTAAAGCTTGCCATAGATTCACTAAGGAAGGGGGGCACCACCACCGCAGTATTAAATGCAGCCAATGAAGTTGCAGTTGGTCTATTTCTAGAGGAAAAAATAAACTTTACTGATATTCCTAAAATAGTTGAAAATGAAATTTCAAACCATAATAATATTAGTGTTACATTGGAGAATATACTTAATGTAGATAGTATTACTAGAAAGAGGGTATTATCACAATATAAATAGATAGGTGGTGTATATTTTGGTAACAGCAATATCTGCGATTTTTGTATTTTTTATAATAGTTTTAGTCCATGAAGGGGGACACTTTGCAGTAGCAAAGCTTTCAGGTGTAAAGGTTCATGAGTTCGCTATAGGAATGGGGCCAAAACTTTTAAAGTTTACTAAGGGAGAGACCGATTATACATTAAGGGCTTTACCAATAGGTGGATATGTCAGGATGGAAGGGGAAGACGAAGAGTCTGACGATGAAAGAAGCATAAATAATATACCAGTATTTGCGAGGATAGCTGTTTTTGCTGCCGGTGCTATTATGAATTTTCTTTTAGCTCTTTTAATCTTTATTGGTATAGCCATATCTTCCGGCGCTCCAACTAACGAAATTTTAATCACCGATGAAAAATCCCCAGCTTATGAAGCAGGGATACGAAGTGGTGATATATTAGAATCTATAAACGGTGAGAATATAAATATTTGGGATGAATATTCTTTTATAACAACGGAAAAACAATATAATGTCTTAAATGTTGTTGTTAATAGAAATGATAAAAAATTAAAGTTTAATGTAAAACCGGAATTAATAGATAAAAAAATGATCGGCATTTCACCGAAATCTACCGACTCAAAACCAACAACAATAATTGAATCAGTCCAAAAGGATATGCCAGCAGATAAGGCTGGAATACAGTCGGGAGATAAGTTTATCAAAATAAATAACAAAGAAATTAGAAACTGGGATGATATAGTTAACGTTATTAATAATTCAGAGGGAAAAGATATTAATGTTGTTGTTTTGAGAGATGGTGAAAGGTTATCCTATAATGTGGAGACAGTAATTAGAAAACAACAAAATATAGGTCTTAATCCTAAAGTATCGAACTCATTATTTGATGCGATTAAGTATGGTTTTAATAAGATTATATTTTTTATTATATTAATGTTTGATTTCTTAGGTCAATTATTCAGTGGTAAAGTAAAAAGTGACCAAGTTGCAGGACCAGTGGGAGTTATTTCCTTAGTAGGGCAAGCGGCAGAAGTAGGATTTTTAAATGTATTATATATGGCAGCATTTTTAAGTGTTAACTTAGGATTTTTAAATTTATTGCCTATTCCAGCTTTGGATGGAAGTAGAATTATGTTTGGATTAATTGAGTTAGTTAGAGGAAAACCTATTGATCCAGATAAGGAAGGGTTTATCCATTTTATTGGATTTGTTTTATTATTAACCCTTATGGTATTTGTAACCTATAAAGATATAGCTCGATTAGACTTATTTTAGGGGGTTTAAAATGAGGAAAAACACAAGAAAAATATATTATGGTAACGTGGCAGTGGGTGGACAAGAACAGATTACAGTTCAATCAATGACCAATACCGATACAAGGGATGCAAAAAGAACCATAAATCAAATAAAAAAATTAGAAGAGGTTGGATGCGATATAATAAGGGTTGCAGTTCTAGATATGGATGCAGCAAAGAAGATTTCTGAAATAAAAGAAAATATAAATATACCATTAATAGCGGATATACACTTCGATTACAGATTAGCAATAGAATCTGTAAAAAATGGTGTGGATGGATTAAGAATTAACCCAGGGAATATTGGCTCAGAAGATAGGGTTGAAGAGGTGGTAAGGGCATGTAAAGAGTATAATGTTCCCATAAGAATTGGTGTAAATTCAGGATCTATTTCAGATGATTATATTAAGAAATTTAATGGAGTAAATGAAGATTCTATGGTTGCAAGTGCCTATGACCATGTTAAGATATTGGAAAAAATGAATTTTGAAGATATAGTTCTGTCATTAAAGGCCACAGATATAAATCTTACGGTAAACTCTTATAAGAAAATGTCTAAGATGGTCAATTATCCCCTCCATGTTGGAATTACAGAGGCAGGAACAGAATGGAATGGAACAATAAAATCATCAATTGGTATAGGAGCATTACTGCTTATGGGAATAGGGGATACCATAAGGGTATCTTTAACAGGGGACCCAATACAGGAAGTAAAGGTAGGAAAACAAATCCTAAGAAATTTAGGTCTTTTAAAAGATAAAATTGAGATAATATCTTGTCCAACATGTGGAAGAACTCAAATTGACTTAATAAATTTAACAAAAAGAGTAGAAGAACGAATTGAACACATAAATAAGCCTATTAAAGTTGCTATTATGGGATGTGCTGTAAACGGTCCTGGAGAGGCAAGGGACGCTGACTTAGGAGTTGCTGGAGGTAAGGGCTGCGGGTTGATATTTAAAAAGGGTAAGATAATTAAAAAAGTTAGTGAGGGAAGTCTATTAGATGAGCTCGTTAAAGAGATAGATAAGATTTAGTAAAGGGGAATAGATTATGTATAAGATTACTGCTATTATTCCTGCCTTTAATGAAGAAGAAACAATAGGAGATATACTGAAAACAATAAAGAAAATAGATCTAATTGAAGAAATTATAGTAGTTAGTGATGGTTCAACCGACAGGACAATAGATATAGCTAAATCGTTAAACGTTGAAGTAGTTGAATTATCTAACAATATTGGTAAAGGCGGGGCAGTTAAAAGGGGTGTGGAAAAATCCCATGGAGATATAGTGCTTTTTCTTGATGCTGACCTAATAGGTCTTAGATCTGAACATGTAACCAGATTATTGTTACCGGTTATTTCTGATGAATGTGATATGTCTATAGGGGTTTTTGACAATGGAAGGTTTATAACTGACTTAGCACAGAAATTAACTCCTTTTTTGACGGGACAAAGAGCTATAAAAACAGAGGTATTTAATGATATTCCTAATATAGAAATAACAAGGTATGGCATAGAGGTAGCAATAACTAAGCATGTTACAAAAAACAACATAAATATAAAATCAGTAACTTTAGAGAATATAACCCATGTTATGAAGGAAGAAAAAATGGGGTTAATAAAAGGTGCAACAGAAAGGTTAAAAATGTATAGGGACATTTTAAAGTTTTTAATTATTGGAGAATAGGAGTTGTAAAATGTTATCTACAGAGCAAATCCTAATTAGATTAGTTCTTTCTATTGTATTATCGGGATTAATTGGAATTGAAAGGGAAAGTATAAGACGACCAGCAGGCTTTAGAACCCATATATTAGTTTGCGTGGGTTCTACCTTAGTTATGCTAGTTTCCATCTATATATTTAATCAATACAACGGTGAGACAACTTTACAACCTGATAGGTTAGGAGCCCAGGTTATTAGTGGAATTGGTTTTTTAGGAGCAGGAACTATAATAAAAGAAGGTAATACTGTAAAAGGATTAACAACGGCAGCTAGTCTATGGGCAGTTGCTTGTATTGGTCTTGCCATAGGATCAGGATTTTATTTAGGGGGTATTCTTACCACATTTTTAGTGCTAATAACCTTAGCAGTATTTAATAAAGCTGAAAGAGACTTGAAAACTAGACAAAATTATATGACAGTAAAAATAACAACATTTAATAAACCGGGACAACTGGGGAAAATTGGTGAAATAATAGGGAGTTTTAAAGGAAGTATAGTTAGCATTGATTTGGAAGAAAATGATGATGATGAACTTATCTCTATTGAGTTGTTAATTAAAATGGAAGATAAGACTAAAAAATTAGATATTATAAATAAATTGCAAAGGCAAGAGGATATAATAAAAGTTTCTAAGCTTAAGTAGGGGGCAACAAACTTATGACTAATAATAAGAAAATTTTAGGTCAATTGCTAAAGAGAATTGACATTGATATAGATAATAAAAGATTAGGAAATGCAATTATAGATAAAGTTTATGTTAATAATAAAAAATATCAATTAAAAATTATTATTATATTGGATAATATAATTGAAAAAGAACTAATAGATAAGTTGACTGAGGAATTGAAAATTAAATTAGGGGATTTTAAAAATATTGAAATAAAAGTTAAATATAGCATAGAAGATTTAAATTTAGAAAAAATAATGAAAGTCTATTGGGAAAATATATTATATATAATTAAAAGAGATATTCCATCTAGTTCTGCTTGGATAAATTCTATTGACTACAAGGTTAAAGACAATTCTTTTGAAATAAACATTTTAAATGAGACGGGATTTTTATGGCTGAAAAATAAAAAAGTTGACAATCTAATATCTAATATACTAAAGGAAGAATTTAACTTTGACATACCTGTTAGTTTAACTTGCAACGGTGATAATAGTGAGTTACATGATATACATGAAAAGAAGAAGAAAGAAGAAGAGAAAATTTTTTCATCCACAATATCTAAAGCTATTGGAAGTACAAACAAAAACAAAAAAAATACAAAAAACACAAATACTGTTAGCTCTAATATAATCCTTGGAAAAGGTATAAAAGAAATGCCCGTCGATATTTGTGAGATAGATACTAATACAGGGACAGCAACAATAGAAGGGGAAATTTTTGATTTAGAAGTTAGAGATATTAAAGGAAATAGGAAGATATATTCTTTTAATATTACCGATTATACCAGTTCCATGACAGTTAAGATATTTGCAAATAAGAAGGTTCAGCCTATATTAGATGAAAGCTTAAGGGAAGGTTTATATTTAAAGGTTAAAGGAGACATAGTTTTTGATAAGTTTATGAAAGAGTTGATAATGATAAGTAAGTCCATGGTAAAAATGGAGAAAGAGGAGAAAACTGATAATAGTAAGGAAAAAAGAGTTGAGCTACATCTCCATACACAGATGAGTGATATGGATGGAATGACCAATGTAAGTAAGGTTATAGAAAGGGCATCTAAATGGGGACATAAGGCTATTGCCATAACGGATCATGGTGTTGTTCAGGCTTTCCCTGAGGCTATGGAGGCTTCAAGGAAAAATGGTATTAAAGTTTTATATGGATTAGAAGGATATGTGGTAAATGATAGTAAACCTGTTGTAGTTAATTTTAGAAATGAGCCTATTGATTGTGAATATGTTGTCTTTGATATAGAAACAACGGGACTATCTCCAAAACATGATGAAATAACTGAGATAGGGGCTGTAAAGATAAAAAACAATAAAATAGTAGATAAGTATAGTCAGCTTATAAATCCCGAGAGAAAAATACCAGAAAAAATCGTTAAGCTAACTGGAATTACAGATGAGATGGTAAAGGATAAGCCTACTATAAATGAAGTTCTTCCAGAATTTCATAATTTTATAGGAGACAGTGTATTGGTAGCCCACAATGCTTCCTTTGATATGGGTTTTATTAATGAAAAGTTTTCAAAACTAGATATCATATTGTCTAATCCAGTATTGGATACATTACAACTTAGTAGACAATTATTTACTGAATTAAAAAGTCATAGGTTAAATAAAGTTGCAAAACACTTAAATGTTTCACTGGAAAATCACCATAGAGCTGTTGATGATTCAGAGGCTACAGCTAATATACTATTAAAATCGTTGGAACTTATTAAGGAAAAAGGGGTTAATAAGCTTGAGGACATAAATACTATTTTCAGCGGTAACGTAAATTACAAATCAGCTGATTCATATCATATTATGATATTTGCTAAGAATTACACTGGACTTAAAAACCTTTATAAGATAGTTTCTGAGGCCCATTTAAATTACTTTTATAGAAAACCTAGAATTCCTAAATCTGTATTAAATAAATATAGAGAAGGATTAATTTTAGGAACAGCATGTGAAGCTGGGGAGTTATTTAGGGCTATACTTAGAAATAAGTCTTATAATGAAATTCGAGAGATAGTTGACTTTTATGATTTTCTAGAGATACAGCCAATAGGAAATAATAACTTCCTAATAGAAAAGGAAATACTCAAGAGTCCAGAAGACATAAAAAATATTAATAAAAAAATAGTTAATCTAGGAGAAAAATTCCATAAGCCCGTAGTAGCCACAGGAGATGTTCACTTTTTAGATCCAGAGGATGAGGTATATAGAAGGATTCTAATGTCTGGAAAAGGCTTTTCTGATGCAGATAATCAGCCCCCTTTATACTTTAGGACTACTAATGAAATGCTAGAAGAATTTATTTATTTAGGTAGAGATAAAGCAAGGGAGGTTGTTATTGAAAATACTAATTTGATTGCTGATATGATTGATGAAATTTTACCCATTCCCGATGGAACTTTTCCCCCTGTTATTGAGGGATCAGAAGAGGAACTTAGAACTATAACCTATAATAAAGCTATAAGTATTTATGGAGATCCATTACCGGATATAGTTAAAAATAGACTTGAACGGGAGTTGAACTCTATTATTAGCAATGGATATGCAGTTCTTTATATAATATCTCAAAAGCTAGTAAAAAAATCTCTAGAGGACGGCTACTTGGTAGGTTCTAGAGGATCTGTTGGATCTTCCTTTGTTGCTACAATGAGTGATATTACTGAAGTAAATCCATTACCTCCCCACTATGTTTGCCCAGACTGTAAACATAGTGAGTTTATAACCGATGGTTCTGTAGGTTCAGGGGCGGATATGAAGGAAAAAGATTGTCCTAAATGTGGAAGTAGATATATAAAAGATGGTCATGATATTCCCTTTGAAGTATTCTTAGGTTTTGAAGGGGATAAGGAGCCTGATATAGACTTAAACTTTGCTGGGGAAGAACAGTCGGTGGCCCATAAATATACAGAATTATTATTTGGAGAGGGTCATGTATTTAGAGCTGGAACAATAGGTACTATAGCGGATAAAACAGCCTATGGTTTTGTTAAAAAATATTTTGATGAGAAGGAGACGGTATTAAGTAAAGCAGAAACTAGTAGGCTATTAAGGGGATGTACCGGGGTTAAAAGAACCTCTGGACAGCATCCAGGGGGAGTAATGGTTGTACCTAGAAGTAAAGATGTATATGACTTTACTCCTGTCCAATATCCAGCTAATGACAAATCATCTGGGGTTATAACAACTCACTTTGATTATCATTCAATTAGTGGTAGGATACTAAAGCTTGATATATTAGGACATGATACTCCCAGTATAATTAGAATGCTTGAAGACTTAACAGGGATAGATGCTCAAAATATACCTTTAGATGACGAGGATACTATGAAGATATTCACTAGTACTGAGACTTTAGGTATAACAGAAGAAGATATAAACAGTAAAGTCGGTTCATTTGGTATACCTGAATTTGGAACTAAATTTGTTAGACAAATGCTTATTGATACACAACCGAGTACATTTGCAGAACTTGTTAGAATAAGTGGCTTATCCCACGGAACCGATGTATGGCTAAATAATGCCCAAGATCTTGTGAGAAATGGAGTTACGACATTAAGTCAAGTTATATCTACTAGAGATGATATAATGATGTATCTTATATATAATGGTCTTGATAAAAAAAGATCATTTACTATGATGGAGAAAGTAAGAAAAGGTAAGGGATTAACAGAGGAAGAAGAAAGCTATATGAGGGAAAATGGTATTCCAGAATGGTATATAGAATCATGTAAGAAGATAAAATATATGTTTCCTAAGGCCCATGCCGTGGCTTATGTTATGATGTCTTTTAGAATTGCGTATTTTAAGGTGCATTATCCAGAAGCCTTTTATGCTACTTATTTTACTACAAAGGCTGTGGATTTTGATGCCCAATTAATCGTAAAAGGGGAAGAAGCGATTAGATCTAAGATTAAAGAATTAGAGGCTTTAGGAAACGATAAAACTGCAAAGGAAAAAAATCTATTAACGGTTCTTGAAGTTGCTTTAGAGATGTATTGTAGAGGACTTAGATTCAATAAAGTAGATTTATATAAATCCCATAGTGATATATTTATAATTGATGATAACGGGATTACACCTCCCCTTAAGTCTCTCCAAGGGGTTGGTGAAAATGCAGCAAGGAGTATTTTTACTGAGCGGGAAAATGGTAAGTTCATATCTATAGAAGATATGACAAATCGTTGTAAGATTACAAAAACTGTAGTAGAGGCACTAACGATCCACGGATGTTTAGAAGGCTTATCAGAAAGGAATCAGTTAAGTTTATTTGGCATTTGATTTTTTATAAGAAATGTGGTATTCTTAACTGTGACAAGTAGGTACTAAATGACCAAAGAGTGGGATTACCCCACTCTTTGCTTTATTAAAATATAATTATGCTAAGCTTATAGCTATGGTTTGAATTTGTTTTATTATTATAAATATTGTTTTGTATTTATATAATTGAATATAATTTAAAGCAATATAGGTATATGATTTTAATATCAGAATAATAATTTTTTTTTATGAAAAAATATATTGTATAACATGGAGGTGATAATTATGAAGAAGTCTCAGGTTGAAAAGCTTTCTAAAGAAATTGCCCATCCTATTCTTGATGAGTTAAATTTCGAACTTGTTGATGTGGAATATGTAAAAGAAGGACCTCACAAATATTTGAGAATATATGCAGATAAGCCAGGGGGAATAAATATAGATGATTGTCAAAAAATTAGTGAACAATTAAGTGCTAAGTTAGATGAAGTTGATCCAATAAAAGAAAACTACTTTTTGGAGGTATCTTCTCCTGGAATAGATAGACCTCTTAAATCTGATAGTGACTTTGAGAAAGCTTTAAATGATGAAGTGGAGCTACAATTATATAAAGCTTTAAATAACCAGAAAAGATACAGTGGAACACTGATAGACTTTGATAATGAAACTGTAACAATAGATACAGAACAGGATAAAGAATTTAAGATAGATAGAAATATTATATCTAAAATTAATTTAGCTGTTAAATTTTAAAAGGGAGGTTTTGCGGGATGACTACTGAGTTTATTGAAGCAATTGAAGAAATAGGAAAAGAAAAAGGTATTTCCAAAGCTTTACTATTAGAGGCTCTAGAAGTAGCTTTAATTTCCGGATATAAGAAAAACTTTGGTTCTTCCCAAAATGTTGAGGTCAACGTTGATGATGAAACAGGGGATGTTAAAGTATATTCTAAGAAGACAGTAGTAGAAGATGTGGAAGATGATATATTAGAAATTAGCATTAATGATGCAAAAAACATTGATAGTAGCTATGAAATAGATGATGTGGTAAGAATAGAAGTAACCCCTAGAAACTTTGGAAGAATTGCTGCCCAAACTGCTAAACAAGTAGTTATGCAGAAAATAAAAGAAGCTGAAAGAGAGATAGTGTTTGATCAGTATATAAATCGAGAAACTGAAATTATTACTGGACAGGTTCAGCGTATTAGTAAAAATAATATTTTAATAAATCTAGGTAAGGCAGAGGGGGTACTACCACCTACTGAACAAATAAAAAATGAAAACTATAAACAGGGAGATAGAATTAAAACATACATATTAGAGGTTAAAAAGACAACTAAGGGTCCTCAAATTCTTCTTTCTAGAACCCATCCGGGATTAGTAAAAAGATTATTTGAACTAGAGGTGCCAGAAATTCATGATGGGATTGTAGATATATTTAGTATATCTAGAGAAGCTGGTTCAAGAACTAAATTAGCAGTTTATTCTACCGATGAAAATGTGGATGCTGTAGGTGCCTGTGTAGGGTTTAAAGGCAGTAGGGTTAAAGCCGTAGTGGATGAATTAAACGGAGAGAAAATTGATATTGTTACATGGGATGAAGACCCTAAAGTTTTTATTGCCAATAGTCTTAGTCCTTCTAATGTAATTAGTGTGGATATTAATGAAGATGAAAAATCGGCATTGGTTATAGTGCCCGACTATCAGTTATCATTAGCCATAGGGAAGGAAGGTCAAAATGCTAGATTAGCGGCTAAATTAACTGGCTGGAAGATAGATATAAAAAGTGAAAGCCAATCTTTACAAGAGAGTAGAGAGGTGGAGGATACAGATGAAGAGGAAACAACCGATTAGAAAGTGTGTTGGCTGTGGAGAAAGAAAGGCTAAGTCTGACTTAATAAGGATTGTTAAAAGTAAAGAAGGAGATATTAGCATTGACTTAAAGGGAAAAGCAAATGGTAGGGGTGTTTACATTTGCCCTAACATTAAATGTTTTGAAAAAGCTCAAAAAGGAAATAAATTAAATAGAGGTCTAAAGTCTAATGTGGATAACAGAATATATGAAGACTTATTAAAGGAAGTTAAAGAAAGTGAATAAGATATACTCCTTATTAGGGTTAGCAAGAAGAGCTAATTTGGTATCATTAGGTCAAGATGGATGTAATCAAGCTATTAAAAGGAATAAATGCAAATTGCTCATAATAGCTAATGATACATCTGATAATACTAAAGAAAAGTTTATAAAACTATGTGATAGAAAGAATGTAAGGTATGTGTTTTTTGGTGATAAGGAAAGTCTTGGGCAAGCCATTGGTAGAGATATTGTGGCTATAATATCAATATTAGATGAGAACTTTTCTAAGGCAATTATGGATAAAATAGGCTAAAGTATCACCTTTAAAATATTGGGGGGTGACGATTTTGACAAAGAAAAGAGTGTATGAAGTTGCAAAGGAATTTGGTATGTCTAGTAAAGAGTTAATGAAGAATATGAAAAGTCTCGACTTAGAAATAAAAAGTCATATGAGTACTCTTGAAGATGAAGAGATAGATTTATTAAAAGAAATACTATTTGAAGATACAAAGGAAAAAGATGAGGAAGTGATGGATATAGAAACTAATAATGATGTAAAAAAAGATACAATTGAAGATACAAAAATTATAGAAATTGAAGAAAATATAGTGGTTAGTGATTTGGCAGATAAATTAGAGGTCAATGGAACCGAATTAATAACTAAACTAATATCATTAGGTATAATGGCTAACATAAATCAAGAAATAGATTTTGATACTGCTGGCATTATAGCAGATGAATATGGGTATAAAGTTATTCAAAACGAGGTGGAAGAAGATGACGAAGAAGAGGATTTAGAATTAGATTTTGAAGATGATGAAAAAGATCTAAAACCAAGACCTCCTGTAGTAACAGTTATGGGTCATGTTGACCACGGAAAAACTTCATTATTAGACTCTATAAGAAAAACCCATGTTACAGAGGGAGAAGCTGGAGGTATAACTCAGCATATTGGTGCGTCAACAATTAAAGTTGATAATAAACCTGTAGTATTTTTAGATACACCAGGGCATGAGGCCTTTACTTCAATGCGTGCTAGAGGTGCCCAAGTTACAGATATTGCAATATTAGTAGTGGCGGCCGATGATGGTGTTATGCCCCAGACTATAGAAGCAATAAATCATGCTAAAGCAGCAGGGGTTCCTATAATTGTTGCTGTAAATAAAATGGATAAACTAGAAGCTAATCCTGAAAGGGTAAAACAGGAATTAACAGAGCATGGTCTAATAGTAGAGGAATGGGGTGGAGAAACAATCTCTGTACCTGTTTCAGCTATAACAGGAGAGGGTATAGATGAATTATTAGAAATGATAACTCTTGTAGCTGAGATGCAAGAATTAAAGGCTAATGCTAATAGAAAAGCTAAAGGAGTAATAATTGAATCAAAACTTGATAAAGGTAGGGGTTCAGTGGCAACTGTGTTGATTCAAAAAGGGACATTATCTGTAGGAGATGCAGTTGTGGTAGGTACAGCCCATGGTAAAATCCGTGCCATGCTAGATGACACAGGTAAAAGGATTAAAAAAGCAGGACCTTCTACACCAGTTGAAATTTTAGGATTGTCCGATGTTCCTGTGGCAGGAGATCATTTGTATGAAGTTGAAAGCGACAAAAAGGCCAGGGAAATCTCAGAAGGTAGATTAGCAAAACAAAGAAGAGAACAGCTAAAATCTAAACAAAATGTTTCATTGGATGATTTATTTGATCAAATAAATGACGGTGAAGTAAAAGAACTTAATGTTATTATAAAAGCCGATGTAAGTGGTTCAATAGAAGCTGTTAAACAATCTTTAGTTAAATTAAGTACTGATGAAGTTAGAGTAAACCCTATTCATGGTGGTGTTGGTGCGATATCTGACTCTGATATTATGTTAGCCACTGCATCTAATGCTATAATAATTGGATTTAATGTAAGACCTACATCTACGGCTATGAATTTGGCAGATCGTGAAAATGTAGATGTTAGAACATATAGAATAATATACAAAGCTATAGAAGATATTGAGGCGGCTATTAAGGGTATGTTAGAACCAGAATTTAAAGAAGTGGTAATAGGAAGAGCAGAAGTAAGGGCTACCTTTAAAGTTCCTAATGCTGGTACTGTGGCTGGAGTATATGTTCAGAATGGAAAGATTACAAGAAAATCTAAAGTTCGTTTATTAAGAGATAATATAGTAATCCATGAAGGAGAAATATCTTCATTAAAACGATTTAAAGATGATACTAAGGAATTACAAAGCGGATATGAAGGTGGACTAGGTATAGAAAATTACAATGATGTAAAAGAGGGAGATGTAATTGAAGCCTTTATATTTGAAGAAGTTGAGAGAAAGTAGTAATTATAAGAGGTGACGTATATGGGCTCAAAGAGGTTAAATAGAATTGCAGAAGAAATAAAAAAAGTAGTAAGTAGCATTATTGCTAACAAACTAAAGGATCCAAGAATATCTACTATGACTAGTATTACAAAAGTAACAGTAACTAGAGACTTAAGATATGCTAAGATTTATGTGGGGGTACTTGGAAATGAAAAAGAAAAAAAAGATAGTTTAAATGGATTAAAAAGCGCTAAAGGATTTATTCGTAGGGGCATAGGAGAAACTATTAACTTAAGATATACCCCAGAACCTTTATTTTACTTAGATGAGTCTATAGAACATGGTATTTATATATCTAAATTGATAGATAAGGTTAATAAAGAGAGTGGGAACGATGATGAGAAACCAGAAGAAAAATCTCAATGATGATATAGACTTAATAATTGAAAAGATTAATGCTAGTGAAGAAATTTACTTAATATCCCATATAAACCCTGATGGAGATAGTTTAGGTTCTCTTTTGGCCTTGGGGGAAGCATTAAAGCAGTTAGATAGCAGTGTAACTATGGTGGCTTCCGATGATATACCAGATAGATATTCTTTTTTATCAAATATATCAGAAATAGAGAAGCTTGATGAAATAAAACCTGTGGAATTACTTATCACTTTAGACTGTGGAGACCAAGATAGACTTGGAGAGTTCAAAGAGTTGGCTAATAAAGCTAAAACAGTGATTAATATTGATCATCATATAAGTAATAATTATTTTGGCGATCTAAATCTAGTCAACTCTGATGCTAGTTCCACCGGTGAAATGATATATGATCTTATAGAAAAAATGAATTTAAAATTTAATCATAAAATAAATAATAGTATTTACATGGCAATATCAACTGATACGGGAAGTTTTAAGTATAGCAATACTTCATATCATACCCATGAAATAGCATCTAATTTACTTAAAAAGGGGATTGATAATGAGTATATTAATAATAAGTTATACCAAAATAACCCCTTATCTAAGGCAAAATTGTTTATAGAAACATTAAAGAATTTAGAATTATATAATAATAATAGTATTGGTATTATATATATAACCCAAGCCATGATTAAGAGATGCGGTGCTAAAATAGAGCACATGGATGGTATCATTAATTTTGTTAGAGATATAGATACAGTTGAAGTTGCATGTATATTAAAAGAAATTAATAATAATAAAGTCAAAATAGGTTTGAGATCAAAGGAATATGTTGATGTTTCTAAAATTGCTAAGAACTTAAATGGTGGAGGTCATAAGAAGGCATCTGGGGCCACCTTTTTAGGAACGATAGATGAAGCCAGGGATAAAATATTATCAGAAATACAAAATTATATAAGGTGATAATGATGAATGGAATTATTAATGTTTTAAAACCTACTGGAATGACATCCCATGATGTTGTAGGATATATTAGAAGAACTATAAACTTTAAAAAGGTAGGACATACTGGTACATTAGACCCTAATGCTGCCGGTGTTCTACCTATTTGTATTGGAAAAGCAACTAAAGTATCACAATATCTATTGGACAAAAGGAAAGTGTATAGGGGGGAGTTGACTCTAGGAAAGTCCACAGATACTCAAGATAGATATGGAAAAGCTATTGATACATCTGATAGAAAAGTTGAAGACTCCGAAATAATAGAAGTATTTAAACAGTTTAACGGTAAAATTAAACAGACCCCTCCTATGTATTCTGCTGTTAAGCACAAAGGGAAAAGGTTATATGAATTAGCTAGAAAAGGGGAAGTTGTAGAAAGGGAGCCTAGGGAAGTAGAAATATATAAACTAGATATAATTACAATAGATAATAATAGGATTTTATTTGATGCGGAATGCTCAAAGGGAACTTATATAAGGACTTTATGTAATGATATAGGAGAGAGGTTAGGAACTTATGGATACATGTCTTTTTTAATACGAACTCAAGTTGATAACTTTACCTTAGATAATTCCATGACTTTAGATGAGATAAAAGAATTTTATGAGAGTGATAGGTTAAAAGATAAGATCATACCTATGGACTTTGCACTAACACATTTTCCTTCTATAAATTTACCCCAAATCGCTTTTAAGACTATTATTAATGGGGGAAAAATACCAATAGAAAAACTTAAAGACATGAAAGTTCCTATAATAAGGGATATTAAGCTTAGAGTTTATTGTGATAATGAGTTTATAGGTATAGGTAAAATAGTAAATTATAAAAATGATATAGTATTAAGAATGGAAAAAGTTTTATATCAAAGGTGATATTTATGAATTTAATAAAAAATTTGAATGAAGAAATGAAAGGCTCAACTGTTGTGGGGCTAGGATATTTTGATGGGATACATTTGGGACATCAATATTTATTAGAAAGGTTAGTTGAATCTTCTAAGGAATATAAAATTCCCAACGTTTTATTTACATTTAATAATAGCATAGCCCATCTCATTGATAGTCATAAGACGGAATATCTTTTGGTGGATAATCGGGAAAAGGTAAGATTGTTAAGGGAAATAGGTATAGATAATCTTTTTATGGTAAACTTCAATGAATATATACAAACCATGACTGCTAAAGAATTTATAAAAAATATAATTGTAGATAAATTAAATGCTAAAAAAGTAATAGTGGGCTTTAACTATACATTTGGATATAAAGGAAGCGGTGACACTGATTACTTAAAAGCATTGGGACAAGAGTTTGATTTTGATGTGGAGGTTATAGAGCCTGTAAAAAAATATGATAAAGTTATTAGTAGTTCTTCAATAAAAAAATTAATATCCCAGGGAAAAATAGAAAAGGCTAATGCTCTACTTGGACGTCCCTATGAAATTAGTGGTAAGGTTATTAAAGGTAGAGGTAGAGGTAAAGGCATGGGATTTGCTACAGCTAATCTAAAGCTTAGGTCAAACTTTGTAATACCAAAGTTTGGAGTTTATAAGACATGGTCAAAGATTGATAACAAATACTATTTAAGCATTACCAATGTAGGTGAAAATCCAACATTTAATGATAAGGGGGTTAATATAGAAACCCATATTTTTGA
The DNA here is from genome assembly GCF_037577855.1 of Dethiothermospora halolimnae. Classification (NCBI taxonomy): domain Bacteria; kingdom Bacillati; phylum Bacillota; class Tissierellia; order Tissierellales; family Thermohalobacteraceae; genus Dethiothermospora; species Dethiothermospora halolimnae. The sequence goes on from NZ_JBAKFX010000016.1 coordinate 34,681, forward strand.
CATTGTTAATGAGTTATATGATAAAAATATTAGTATAAGGTTTGAGAAGTTTATAAGAGAAGAAAGAAAGTTTGATAATAAAGAAGATTTGATAAAACAGGTAAAAAAAGATATTGAGATCGTAAGATATTCAAAGTAAAAAACATTTACAAACCCACTTTCATATGATAAAATGTTTAGTGGTAGTTACCTTTTGCTCTGTATACGATAACCTCGCCGTATACGTGGCTTTAGGCGAATAAAAAATAGGAGGTTTTATAATATGAATTTAAGTAAAGAAGAAAAGACACAAATAATCGAAGAGTATAAGACTCATGAAGGAGATACTGGTTCTCCAGAAGTACAAATTGCTATTTTAACTAATAGGATAAACAAGTTGAATGAGCATCTTAAAAGTCACAAAAAAGATCATCATTCAAGAAGAGGTTTATTGAAAATGGTTGGTAAGCGTAAAGGTTTACTTAATTATTTACAAAATAATGATATCGAGAGATATCGTAGTATTATCTCTAGATTAGGATTAAGAAAATAATAAGAGCGGGTATACCCGCTCTATTGTTTTATGATTTATAGGAAAAAATAACTAATAGAGGGATTATTAAATAACTTTTAAGCTATAATTATTGAAACAAATTATTAAATTATAATTTTGTTTTAATAAACTTTTTATTTTTATATTTTTAAGGATATAATAATAAAATAGCAATAACTTTATTACAGGAGGTATATTATGGAAAAAACATTTAGTCGTACTTTAGCAGGCAGACCTCTAAAGGTAACCACGGGCAAAGTTGCTCAACAGGCGGGAGGTTCTTGTTTGGTACAATATGGTGATACTGTAGTATTAGTAACAGCTACTGCATCCAGTTCACCAAGGGAAGGAATAGACTTTTTCCCATTAAGTGTAAATTATGAAGAAAGATTATACTCCGTGGGAAAAATACCAGGGGGATTCGTAAAAAGAGAGGGGAAACCCAGTGAGAAGGCAGTATTAACTTCTAGGCTTATAGATAGACCTATAAGACCATTATTCCCTAAAGGATTTAGAAATGAAGTACAAGTTATTGCCACTGTGTTGTCGGTGGATCAAGATTGTTCCCCAGATATAGTTGCAATGATAGGTTCTTCCATAGCATTGTCCATATCAAATATACCATTTGATGGGCCAACAGGTTCAGTGAGTGTAGGTTTGATTGATGGAGAGCTTATAATTAATCCAACAAGTAAGGAAAGAGAAGAATCAGAACTGCACCTTGTTGTTTCAGGAACCGAAGATGCAGTTATGATGGTAGAGGCTGGTGCTAATGAGATTCCAGAAGATGTTATGCTTGATGCAATAATGGCTGGTCATCAGGAGATAAAGGGAATATGTGATTTTATTAATGATATAGTGGGGGAAGTTGGAAAAGAAAAGATGGACGTCACTGTATTTGAGGCAGATAAAAATATAGATAAAGAAATCAGAGAATATGCCACTGAAAAAATGGAATCAGCAATACAAACCTTTGAAAAATTAGAAAGACAAGAGAACATGGAAAAGGTTAAGGAAGACACCTATGAATACTTTATAGAAAAGTATCCAGAAAATGAGAAGGATATTAATGAGGTTATTTATAACATAACAAAGGAACAAGTTAGAAAACTTATTGTTGAAAAGGGTATAAGACCTGATAATAGGAAAATTGACGAGGTTAGACCTATTTCTTGTGAGGTGGGTTTATTACCAAGAACCCATGGTTCAGGATTATTTAATAGAGGGCAGACTCAAGTAATGACAATAGCAACATTAGGAGCAGCTGGAGACGTTCAGATATTAGATGGTCTAAGTGAAGAAGAATCAAAAAGATACATGCATCACTACAATTTTCCACCCTATTCTGTTGGAGAAACAGGTTTCTTAAGAGGTCCTGGTAGAAGGGAAATCGGTCATGGTGCCTTAGCAGAGAGAGCCTTAGAACCGGTTATACCAAGTCAAGAAGAGTTCCCTTATACTATAAGATTAGTTTCAGAGGTTTTAGGATCAAATGGTTCTACATCCCAAGGTAGTGTATGTGCTAGTACCTTATCTTTATTAAATGCAGGGGTACCAATTAAATCTTCTGTTGCAGGAATAGCAATGGGACTTATTAAGTCTGATGAAAAAGTAGTTATATTAACTGATATACAGGGAATGGAAGACTTTTTAGGAGATATGGACTTTAAGGTTGCTGGTACTAGAAAGGGAATAACTGCTATACAAATGGATATAAAAATAAAAGGAATAGATAGAGAAATACTTAAAGAAGCGCTAAGTAGAGCTAATAAGGGTAGATTATATATACAAGATAAAATGGAAGAAGTTATTTCTGAACCAAATCCTGAGATGTCTCCTTATGCACCTAAAATAATATCTATGAATGTTAATCCAGACAAGATTAGAGATATCATTGGTCCAGGAGGAAAGATGATAAATAAAATAATAGATGAAACTGGAGTAAAAATAGATATAGACGATGATGGTAAAGTTATGATACTATCGGAAGATACTGCCAGTGGAAATAAAGCAAAAGAGATAATTGAAAATATAGTAAAGGAAGTTGAAGTAGGAGAAATTTACTTAGGTAAGGTAGTAAAAATAGTTTCCTTCGGAGCTTTTGTTGAAATATTAAATGGAAAAGAAGGTTTAGTTCATATATCTAAAATAGCTAAAGAAAGAATTGAAAAGGTGGAAGATGTACTATCAGTTGATGACGAAATATTAGTAAAAGTAACTGGAATTGATAAACAAGGTCGAATAAATTTATCAAGAAAAGATGCCTTACCGGAGGAAGAAGAATAAAGACATGAACCAATAAAGGGTTTATGTCTTTTTTTATTATAAATTCTTTAAGAAACATAGGATAAAATACTCTCTAATAAAATAGTATTTATAATAAAGAAAAAATTATTGGAGGGATTTTTTTGAAAATATTTTTTTTAAAGAAGAAAATACTATATACCATAATAATAGTTGCTATAGCAATTATTATTATGGTGGGGTTACTTTTATCTAGAGATGATGCCGTTGAAACATTTAACAATCAAGACGTATATTATCAGGGTAATACAAATAATAAAGTAGTAGCTTTTACATGTAATGTGGATTGGGGCAAAGAATATATAACTCCCATGTTGGAAATATTAAAAAAAAATGAAATAAAGATCACTTTTTTCATAACAGGAAGGTGGGCTGAGAAAAATAAAGATATAGTGAAAAAAATTTGTCAATATGGTCATGAAATAGGAAACCATGGATATTTCCACAAGGATTATAGTAAACTAAACTATGAAGGAAATAAAGAACAAATAACTAAAGCAGATAAGGTAATGAGGGAAATATCAAAGGGAGAACTTAGATTTTTTGCCCCACCGTCGGGAGCATATAATAAACATACCATACAAGCATCTAAAGATTTAGATTACAAATTAATAATGTGGAGTATTGATACTATAGATTGGAGAAAAGATAGTACAAAGAATAAAATAGTAGAGAGGGTTATAAAAAAACCCCATAATGGTGCTATTGTTCTTATGCATCCTAAAAGTGAAACTATTAAAGCTCTGCCTATTATTATTAAAGCCCTTAAAAATAAGGGATATGAGATTGGTAGGGTAAGTGATGTAATAGAATAGGATTGTATTTGTTGAAAGTTTTCATTATTTATCTTATAATAGACTAGAGCAATTATTGAAAGAGCATAGGAGGAAAGTATGTACAATAAATTTATTTTAGACAATGGATTAAGGGTAGTATCTGAATACATACCCCATGTAAAGTCTGTTTCCATAGGAATTTGGATTGAAACAGGATCTAGACAAGAAAATATAGGAAATAGTGGAGTGTCTCATTTTATAGAACACATGTTATTTAAAGGAACTGATAATAGGACTGCAAAAAAAATAGCAGAAAGCATAGATAATATAGGAGGTCAACTAAATGCTTTTACTAGTAAAGAATGTACCTGTTTCTATGCAAAGGTGCTAGATAATCATTTACCTATTGCAGTAGACGTTTTAGCGGATATGTTATTTAACTCAAGGTTTTCACAAGAAGATATAGAGAAAGAAAAAAGTGTTGTGATAGAAGAGATAAATATGTATGATGATTCACCAGAGGATCAAGTACATGATTTACTATCAAAAACTATTTTTGATAGTCACCCATTGGCACTTCCTATACTGGGAGATTTAAAGAGTGTAAAGGGGTTAACAAAGGAAAAAATATTAAACTATTTTACTGAAAAATATATTCCTGAAAATATAGTAATCTCCATGGTGGGTAATTTTGATGTTGAAGAAAGTAGGAAATTACTAAATGATTATTTTGGTCATTGGCAAGGTAATAAGAAAAATCAAGAGTTAGAATCTCCTCCTGTTTTAACACAAAACTTAAAATTTAAAGATAAAGAGACTGAACAATTACATTTGTGTTTGGGTCTAGAAGGTATATCCCAGGGAGATGAAGATTTATACTCTTTGTTAGTATTAAACAATGTCTTTGGTGGAAGTATGAGTTCTAGTTTATTTCAAAAGGTAAGGGAAGATAGGGGCTTGGTTTACTCAATTTTCTCATATCCATCTTCCTATAAGGATACAGGAATATTTACTATTTATGCAGGCTTAAACCCTAATCAGCTATTAAATGTCACAGAATTAATAATTGACGATATACATCAAATAAAGAATAACTATCTGACAGATGACCAATTAACAAAATCTAAGGAACAATTAAAGGGAAATTATATATTAGGTCTAGAGAGTACATCAAGTCGAATGACTTCCCTTGGTAAATCTGAATTACTCTATGGGAAAATACACTCTCCCAAAGAAATTATAGACAAAATCGATAAAGTAAATCTAGCAGATATTAAGAGGGTAACAAATAAAGTGTTTGATCTAGATAAACTTAATGTTGCATATGTGGGAAAAGTTAAGGATGAAAAACAGACAAATAAAAAATTAAATAATATTTGTTTTAAATAAAGATTACTGTTTAATATTCAGTGATCTTTATTATTATATATACTTAAGAGGTGATTATATGAAAATGAAGATAATGAATAAAAGTGATTTACCATTACCTAAATATAAAACGGAAGGCTCATCGGGACTAGACCTTTATGCTAATATTGAAAAAGAAGTAACTTTAAAACCAATGGAGAGAAAATTAATATCAACAGGGATCTTTGTTGAAATCCCTAAAGGTTTTGAAGGACAAATAAGGGCTAGGAGTGGCTTAGCTTTAAAACATGGTATATCATTGGTAAATGGAATAGGAACCATAGATAGCGATTATAGGGGAGAGATAAAGGTTATACTTATTAACTTAGGAAATGAAAACTTCACTATAGAAAGGGGTCAAAGAATAGCTCAGATGGTTATAATGAAATACGAAAAAGTTTCCTTAGAAAATGTTGTTGATATTAGTAAAACTGATAGAGGAAAAGGGGGATTTGGACATACAGGGAAATAAAATATGGTAATTTGTTAATATTATTAGGGGATTTATAATCCTCTAATTTATTCCCTTTAATATCATATCTAATGTTATCATAAATGATAAAATAATATTTAAAGAGAAGAAGAAATAAAATATAATAATAAACAAATCAAAATAAGGATGGTGAGAGAATGAGATTAAGTAAATTAGGTGGAAAGGAAATAGTAAATCTAAACGACGGAGGTAGATTAGGGGTTATAGCAGATTCAGATTTAATAATAGATGAAAAGTCTGGAAAAATAATATCTATGTCTATACCTGATAGAAGGGGTCAGTTTAAATTATTTGGGGATAAAAGTGAAATAGAAATACCTTGGAACTCAATTAGAAAAATAGGTAATGATATGATTATAATTGAGTTTGATGAAAATAATAAAGAAGGATGGTTTTAGTTACCTTATTCTAAGATTATCATATAATATATTATAATGTAATATTAACATCATTATAATATGACTATCTTAGAAGGTGATAGAATGGAGATACTAGTTCAAAAATTTGGAGGTACATCTTTAGCTAATGAAGAAAATAGAGAGAAAGTAGCAGAAAAGATAATAAAAAAACATAGAGAAGGATACAAAATGGTTATAGTAGTATCGGCTATCGGTAGAAAAGAAAATCCTTACTCTACAGATTCATTAATTTCCTTAATAGATAAACGGAATATTAAAAAAAGAGAATTAGATTTATTAATGTCTTGTGGAGAAATAATATCTGCAGCGGTACTATCAAGCCTATTAAATTCTAAGAATATGAAAAATACAGTGTTAACGGGAAGTCAAGCAGGTATAGTAACAAACGACACATTTACAAATGCTAAAGTATTACAAGTTAATCCCAATGCTATTGTGAATAAATTAAAAGAGGATAATATAGTAATTGTAACAGGTTTTCAAGGAATTACGAAAGATGGTAACGTGACCACATTAGGTAGAGGCGGCAGTGATACCACTGCAGTACTATTAGGTGAAGCTATGGGGTGTAAATGTATAGAAATTTATACTGATGTAAATGGAATTATGACAGCAGATCCTAGGGTGGTTCCCGATGCCAAATTGTTAGAGAAATTATCCTATAAAGATGTTTATCAGTTAGCTGAAAATGGAGCTAAAGTAATTCATCCAAGAGCAGTGGAAGTGGCAGAGAGAAGTAATTTAAATTTAGTTATAAAGAATACACTAAAAGATTCTAAAGGCACTATAATTAATAATAAGAAAAATGATAATTTAGCTGAGCCCCGTGGCAAAATTATAAATGCAATAACTTGTAAGAACAATAAATCCCAGATAATAATATATAGGAATAAAAGAAATCCTTCTATAGAAAAATTAATGGATAAACTATCAAAAAATAATATTAGTATTGATTTGATTAATCTGTTATGGGATAAAATAATATTTACCATAGACAGTGATGATTTAGAAACAATAGAAGAGATTCTTAAAAATAATTATGATAAATTTAAAATAACCAATAATTGTTCTAAGATAAGTATAATTGGCCATAGAATGAAGGGACGTCCCGGGGTCATGAATAAAATAGTAAAGTCATTGTGTAAAGAAAATATTGACATCCTGCAAACATCGGATTCCCATACTACCATATGGTGTTTAATAAAAGAAAAAAATGCTACTAAAGCAATTAGATCTCTCCATAAAGAATTTCAATTAAATGAGAAATGATTTTTCTCCCTTTATTTTTAGCATATAATAATATCTTTAGTAAACAATATAATTATAGGTTTAAAAATAAATTTCTCAATTAGATATAATAAAATATAAGGAGTGGTCTAATATGGACTATAACAAAACAAATGAAAATATATATGAAAACTCTGGAAAAATTAAGCCTCCTGGAGGGAATCCCAACAAAAAAATAAATGTAACGAATAAAAAACTACAAAATCTTAAAGCAGTAGGAGTTCCTAATCTTCCAACTCCAAAGGAAGATATTCAGTTTATTTCAATAATCGGCCAGGTAGAAGGTCATAATGTATCACCACCTCAAAAGAAGGCTACTAAATATGAACATATAATGCCCCTTATTGTAGCGGCAGAGCAAAATCCTAAGATAAAGGGCATATTCGTTATACTTAATACTGTAGGAGGAGATGTGGAAGCTGGTCTAGCATTATCTGAAATGATAAATAGTGTTAGTAAGCCAACGGTATCCTTGGTATTAGGAGGAGGACATAGTATAGGGGTACCCCTTGCTACATCAAGTGATTATTCATTTATTGTTCCAACAGCCAGTATGACTATTCATCCCATAAGAATGACTGGCTTAGTTATAGGAGTACCCCAAACCTTTAGATATTTTCAGAAAATGCAAGAAAGAATAGTTGACTTTATATTAAGAACATCGACAATAGGTAGAGAAACATTTATGAAACTTATGTATGACACCGATGAACTTGCAAATGATATAGGAACTATTTTGATAGGTGAAGAGGCTGTAAAGCATGGATTAATAAATGAAGTTGGAGGATTTAGTTCGGCACTTAATAAATTAAAAGGTATGATAGATGAAAAAAAAGAAACTAAGGAATAGGTAACAATAGTATAATTGAATAGATTGTGATATAATTATTTAGTAAAGTGTTAATGGTTGCCATTAGCACTTTAACTTCGTTTAAGGGAGGAATATATATGTCCATTTTACATGCAATAATATTAGGAATTTTTCAAGGAGTTGCTGAATTCTTACCAATTAGTAGTTCTGGTCATTTAGTATTATTGCAAAACTTATTAACTGTAGAAGAGGGTAAACTTTTTTTTAGTGTCATGCTACACTTCGGCACATTAATTTCAATTTTTATTGTCTATTTTAAAGATATAGTTAAAATAGTTATTGAGTTTTTAAAGATGGTTAAAGAGGTATTTTCTAAAAAGGGATTATTGCTAAATAATCAATATAGGGTTTTGGCAATCATGATAATTATAGCTACAATACCAACTGGATTAATAGGAATATTTTTTAAAGACTTTTTTGAAGGTCTATATGACTCACTTACTGCAGTGGGGACAGCCCTTATAATAACTGGTATACTATTATGGGTTTCAGAGAAAAAAGCATCAGGAAGAAAGAGTGCTTCTGAATTGAAGGTTAAAGATGCTATAATAGTTGGCCTTTTTCAAAGTTTCGCAATTATACCCGGGGTATCTAGATCAGGCTCCACTATTGTGGGAGGACTTTTTAGAGGCTTAAATAAAAAGCTAGCAACGAAGTTTTCATTCTTATTGGCTATACCTGCTATATTAGGAGCAACAATTGTTGAAGTTCCTGATGCATTAAAAGAAAGTAGTGGAGCTGCATTTAATGCTCCTTTAATAATAGGTATTATATTATCTGCTGTAACAGGTATTTTTGCTATTAAAATATTAACAAAAGCCCTTGAAAAGGGTAAGTTACATTATTTTTCTTATTATGTATGGGCACTTGGAGTAATAGTAATATTAAGTCAATATTGGTCTTAATATTACTTTTCCCTATGTATAAAAGGATTATAGTAATAGATGTAGAATTAGTTCTATGGGGTGATTTTAATGGCTAGAAGTTTAAAAAATAAAAAAGGTAAAAATAAGAAGGCTAATAAAGAAATTAATAAAGAAATATTAGGGATTATTATAGTGACAATGGGTATATTTGCATTACTAAGTCTTCATACAGATAGAACGGGACCTTTTGGAAAGATAATAAAAAATATTTTATTTTATATAACCGGCTATGGAGGTTATATTATTCCCTTTGTAGTATTAGTAATTGGTATTTTATTTATAATTAATAGATTAAAGATAGATTATAATAAAAAAATACTATCTATTAGCATAATATTTTTATGTTACCTTATCATATTAGATATTAAAAATATTCCTTATACAGAGATAAATTTAATTGAAAAAATTAAATTATCGGTTGAATACTGGAAGATTGGAGAAGGCGGTGGTATATTAGGTTTCATTTTTTCATTTTTCCTATTAAAGATATTTGGAGTTATAGGGACTTACATAATAATAGCCTCTATGCTTATAGTTTGCTTTTTAATAATAACTAATACAAGTATAATAGATGTCATTAAAACATTTATGATAAAATTAAGAAAATTATTTTCATACTCCTATTCAGGTTTAAAGAATTTTGTATATGTAGATAATAAAAATAACAATAAGTTAAAGAAAACTAAAAAAGGTAAATTTAAAAATTCAAAAAACAGGATGAATAAAAAAGAAATATCCGAAAAGGATGATGAAATAGAGCAAAAAATTAAAATACTAGATTATACTAAAAGTAACACTGAAGAAGTGGCGTCTACCGCTGTAGAGGCTGTTGATAGAAAAGATATTAATGAGAAAGAAAATTTAAAGAAAACTAAGGAAAACAATGAAGATATAGAAGAACTAGAAATAACTTTTAGTAATGAATATAAAAATTATCAAATACCCCCTATAGATTTATTATCTGATGTAAAAACTAAGACAGATAAATATGAAAAGAAGGAAATTTTAAATAAAGCAAAAAAACTAGAAACTACATTAAGTAATTTTGGGATAGAGGCTAATATTACTCAAGTTAGTAAAGGACCTACAATTACAAGGTTTGAATTACAACCGGCACCGGGAGTTAAAGTTAGCAAAATTGTTAATTTATCTAATGACATAGCCCTTAGTTTAGCCGCTTCTGGTATAAGAATGGAAGCTCCGATACCTGGAAAATCTGCAATAGGGATAGAAGTCCCAAATGATAAGAAAATATCAGTTCCCATTAGGGAGGTAATTGAATCCGATGAATATAAAAATATTTCTTCTAAATTACCATTTGCATTGGGAAAAGATATAGGAGGAAAACCTATTATAGCAAGTATAGATAAAATGCCCCATTTATTGGTTGCTGGGGCGACGGGTTCAGGGAAAAGTGTTTGCATAAATACATTAATAACTAGTATATTATATAAATCAAATCCAGAGGAAGTAAAACTCCTTATGATAGACCCGAAAGTAGTTGAGCTTGGTGTATATAATGGGATACCCCATCTTCTAATTCCCGTAGTTACAGATCCAAATAAGGCTGCAGGAGCTCTAAATTGGGCAGTCCAAGAGATGACAAAAAGATATAAATTATTTGCAAAAGAAGGTGTTCGGGATCTTTCAAGCTATAATAATAAAATTGAAAAAACAGAAGATCAAGATAAATTACCACTTATAGTTGTAGTGATAGATGAGCTTTCAGATTTAATGATGGCATCTCCATCAGAGGTTGAAGATTCCATATGTAGACTTGCCCAAATGGCTAGAGCTGCAGGAATACATTTAATAATTGCAACCCAAAGACCCTCTGTGGATGTAATTACAGGAACAATAAAAGCAAACATTCCCTCTAGAATATCCTTTTCAGTATCGTCACAACAGGATTCTAGGACGATTTTAGGTATGAGCGGAGGAGAGAAACTACTGGGAAAAGGAGATATGTTATTTTATCCTGTGGGGGCGGCTAAACCTAAACGTATCCAAGGAGCCTTTATAGATGAAAAAGAGGTAGAAAGTATAGTGGACTTCTTAAAGCAACAATATAATGTAGATTATAAGGAAGAAGTAATCAATGATATAGAAAAAGATGTTAATTTAGATACCGATAATTCCGATGAATTATTGCCTAAAGCAATAGATATAGTAATATCAGATCAGCAAGCATCCATATCAATGCTTCAAAGAAAGCTTAGAATAGGATATAATAGGGCAGCAAGAATTATAGATGAAATGGAAGAAAGGGGAATCGTTGGGGGACATGAGGGAAGTAAACCTAGAAGAGTGCTAGTAACAGAGGACGAATTAGAAGGTTAGCATAGAAAAGAAGGTGAAGCAAATGATAAATTTGATTAATATAGATAAAGTAATATTTAATAAAGATTATTCTTTAATTGATGTTAGAAGTCCTAAGGAATTTGATAATGACTCTATACCAGGAGCTATTAATATTCCCATATTATCCGATAAAGAAAGGGAATATGTTGGCTATGTTTATAAACAGGTAGACTCTAATAAAGCTAAAGAACTTGGATTAGGTTATGCCTCTGAAAAATTAGTTGATATATATAAGAGAATTAAAGAAATCAAAGAAACAGGTAAGAAAATAGTTCTATTTTGCTATAGAGGGGGTATGAGAAGTAATTCAGTAGCTAATGTTTTGAATATAATGGGGGTCAATGTTTCCGTATTAAATGGAGGCTATAAAAGTTATAGAAAATTTATAGTTAACAATTTACCTAAATATAAAGATAAATTTAAATATATAGTAATCCATGGGTACACCGGTGTTGGTAAAACAAAGATTCTTGAAAGACTAGAAGACGAGGGACATCCAGTAGTGGATTTAGAGAAGCTTGCAAGTAATAGTGGATCTGTCTTTGGAGAAATGACATATGATAACCCTTCTACTTCACAAAAAAAATTTGAAACATTACTGTTTAATAACCTTTATAATTCAGATCATGGATACTTTTTCATAGAAAGTGAAAGTAAAAGAATAGGTAAGGTTATATTGCCTAATTTTCTGCATAAAAATATGAAAGATGGTTATCATGTTTTAATAAAAACAAATATGGAAAATAGGGTTAATAATATTGTAGAAGATTATATAAGTAGTGATATTAATGATAAAGATGAAAAAATAATAAAAGCTATTAAAAAGTTAAATAAGAGACTTGGGAAAATTAAAACTAATAAACTGATTGAAAGTATAACTAATAAGGATTATAATTTTGTCATAGAGACATTAATGACAGACTATTATGATCCTCTTTATGACTATTCCATTGATAAAATCAAAGAATATGATACAATAATTCAGTATGAGACTATAGAAGAAGCTAAGGATAAATTAATTAAATTTGCCAAAGAACATATTAGCTGAAGGGAGATATTTATATGAGTTACAACATAGCAATGGTGTCACTTGGGTGTTCTAAAAACTTAATAGATTCAGAAATAATGTTAGGAATACTGAAAAAACACCAATTTAATTTAACAGAAGAAATGGATGAGGCAGATATAATTGTTATTAATACATGTGGCTTTATTGATGCTGCTAAAGAAGAGTCCATAAATACAATAGTTGAGTTGGGACAGTATAAGGAGCATGGAAAATGCAAGGTGTTAATTGTGTGTGGATGTTTAGGAGAAAGATATAAGCAAGAGCTATTAGATGAACTTCCAGAGGTTGATGCAATAATAGGAACAGGGAACATTAAAGAAATTCCTGAAATAATTAATGAAACATTAAAGGGTAATAGATTAATTAGAACAGGGAAAGTAGACATTGAATATGATGATGATTTAACTAGATTACCTTTATCAAAATCTGCTACAGCATATATAAAAATAGCTGAAGGCTGTGATAATTATTGTACTTACTGTATAATACCTAAACTAAGGGGTAAATACAGAAGTAGAAAAATAGAGTCAATAATAGATGAAGCATCAAGATTAGCAGACCAAGGGGTTAAAGAATTAATATTAATTGCTCAAGATACAAGTAGATACGGGATAGATTTATATGATAAATTTATGCTTCCTAAACTATTAGATGAATTAAATAAAATAGAAAAACTTAAATGGATTAGAATACTATATTTGTATCCAGATGCATTCGATCAAAATCTAATAGATAGTATTAAAAGAAATAATAAGGTAGTTAAATACGTGGACATGCCGATACAGCATATAAATAATACAGTATTAAAGAGAATGAATAGAAATACTTCAAAAGAGATGATAAAGGAACTTATTTTAAAAATAAGAAAAGAAATCCCTAATATTATAATAAGGACCACAGTTATAGTAGGGTTTCCAGGAGAAACAGATGACCAATTTAATGAGTTATATGATTTTGCTAAGGAAATTAAGTTTGATAGATTAGGAGCCTTTACCTATTCTAAAGAAGAAGGTACTGCCGCAGCAAAGCTAGAAGACCAAATTGATGAAGAAATTAAATCTAATAGACAAAGTAAAATAATGGAGTTACAAAGGACCATATCATACGAGAAAAATAAAGATAAGATAGGGTCTGACTTTGAAGTTATAATTGAAGAAAAAATAGAAAATGAAAAAGTATATATAGGAAGAACTTATATGGATAGTCCAGAAATCGATGGCATTGTTTATATAGATTCTGACAAAAATTTAGAAATTGGAAGTTTTCAAAAGGTTTTAATAAAGGATTGTTTAGAATATGATTTAATGGGGGAGATCGAGAATGAATCTAGCAAATAAGCTAACTTTGGTTAGAATTTTTCTGGTTCCTATATTTATGTTTTTTTTATTGGTAAATATACCCTATGGAGAGTATATTGCAGCGGGGATATTTATATTGGCGGCATTAACCGATAGTCTAGATGGGTATATTGCAAGAAGCAGAAATCAGATAACTAAGTTTGGCAAACTCATGGATCCTTTAGCTGATAAGCTACTAGTTTCTTCGGCTCTAATATCCTTAATAGAAAAGGATCAAATTTCAGCTTGGATTGTTGTTATAATTATAGCTAGGGAATTTGCTATAACAGGATTAAGGGTTATTGCTGCTTCAGAGGGCATAACCCTTGCTGCCAATTGGTGGGGTAAGATAAAAACCATTACTCAAATAGTGGCAATAGTAGCATTATTACTTGATAATTATCCATTTAAGTATATAGGGATTCCATTTGATAAAATATCGGTGGCTCTAGCTGTTATTTTTACGATTATATCCGGTGTGGACTATTTATATGGCAATAGAAATGTATTTTTATCAAGTTCAAAATAATCAATTTACTAAGCATTATATTTTTCTTTTAAATGGAAATACTTACTAAATGATTGGTATTTAAGCAAATATTTAGTATGAAGTAGAGTTTATAGTACTGGACTTTATAAAAGAAGAAAAAATGTTATATAATATTTGACCAAAATATATAAATGTTATATAATAGTATCAGAACAGACGTTCGCAACCTTTAGAAAGGTAGGTGAGAACCAGAGAAATCTGGGTATATATGATTGAAAAGAAAAAAGCCTTAGACATGGCTATAAATCAAATTGAAAAGAACTTTGGAAAAGGTTCTATAATGAAACTAGGAGAAGATACTAAATTAAATATTGAGTCCATCTCTACAGGTTCGTTGGAGTTGGATATAGCCCTAGGAATCGGAGGAGTTCCAAGGGGAAGAGTTGTGGAGATATTTGGACCAGAATCATCGGGTAAAACTACTGTGGCATTACATATTGTTGCAGAAGCTCAAAAAAATGGTGGAGCTGCAGCTTTTATTGATGCAGAACATGCCCTAGACCCTGGATATGCTAAAAAACTTGGAGTAGATGTTGAAAACCTAATAGTATCACAACCGGATACTGGAGAACAGGGTTTAGAGATAGCAGAGGCTTTAGTACGTAGTGGAGCTATAGATGTAATAGTAATTGACTCGGTGGCAGCCCTAGTTCCTAAAGCAGAAATAGAAGGAGAAATGGGAGATAGTCACGTGGGATTACAGGCAAGATTAATGTCCCAGGCCTTGAGAAAATTAGCGGGAGCTATAAAAAAGTCAAATACAACAGCCATATTCATAAACCAGTTAAGGGAAAAAGTTGGGATAATGTTTGGTAACCCTGAAACTACTCCCGGAGGAAGGGCATTAAAATTCTACTCTTCGGTAAGACTTGACGTTAGAAGAATAGAAACTCTAAAAAATAGTGATGAGATGATAGGTAATAGAACCAGAGTAAAGGTTGTAAAAAATAAAGTTGCCCCTCCATTTAAAAAAGCTGAATTTGATATTATGTATGGACAAGGAATATCTAGGGAAGGTAATATCTTAGATGTGGCAGTTAAATGTGAAATAATAAAGAAGGCCGGTTCATGGTATAGCTATGGCGATGATAAGCTAGGTCAAGGAAGGGAAAATGCTAAGGATTTCTTAAAGGAGAATCCTAAGATAGCTAGGGAAATAGAACTTAAAGTAAGAAAACAAAATGGATTAGATGTACCTGAATTGGATAGTAATAATAAAGAAAAGGAAAATGACAATAAAAAGACTAAAAAATAAAGACAAAATATAACCTCCTATTATAGGAGGTTATATTTTGTTATAATATATATTAAGATTTAAATATAAGTATGAGAAGTTTCCATAATACTTTTATGGAAACCAAAAGAGGTGTTTTATATATGAAACTATTATTTTTTACTGATACCCATATTAGGGGTACAACTCCTAAAAACAGAAAAGATAATTTAACTGAAACTTTAGAAGAAAAGTTTTTAGAAGTGATAAAGTTAGCCGAAATCCATAAGGTCGATTACATTCTCCATGGTGGAGACTTATTTGATAGACCTGATATTTCCCCTTCTATTGTTAGAAGATTTGCTATTATCTTGAGGAAATTTAATGCTCCCATATATGCTATAGCGGGAAATCATGATACCTTTGGACATAATCCCAACACTATACATAGGACAATGTTAGGTATTTTTGATGCTATAAATTTAATTAATATTATAGGTAGGGAAGAAACTATTATCCTAGAAAAGAATAATATTAAAGTTCAGCTTACAGGACAGCCATATGTCTATGATTTAGATAGTGACCCTAAAAGATCAGGATATATAATAGATAGAATAGAAAATAAAGTAGACTATTCTATACATATGGTTCATGGGATGCTTTTAAATAAGCCTTTTATAGAAGGAATTCCTTATACATTAGTGGATGATATTGATAAAACAAAAGCTGATATAACCTTAAGTGGTCATTATCATTCCGGGTTTGGTGTTGTAACGAAAAATGATAAATATTTTATTAATCCCGGTAGCTTAATTCGAATAACTAATAGTTTAAGAGAAATAGATAGGACTCCTAAAATTGTATTAATAGACTTTTCTAATGGCATAAATGTAGATATGATACCATTAAACACTGCTAAACCTGGTAAAGAGGTTTTAGATAGGAAGCAAATAGAATTATCAATGTTTAGAAAGGAAAAAATAAATAAATTTAAACAGTCCATTGATGAGACATCAAGTTTTAATAAGCTAGATATAAATCATATACTAGAGGGTATAACAATAAATGATGGAGTATCAAAGGAAATAAAAGAAGAGGCCATAAGAAGAATAACACAGGCTCAAATGTCCTATAGAGAGGATGAGAACTAAAGATGAAATATATAAAAAAGGTAGTTTTAAATAACTTCCAGTCTCATAAATATAGTGAAATAGAGCTAACAAAGGATTTGAATGTTATAGTCGGACCTTCAGATCAGGGAAAGTCAGCAATAATAAGGGGTATAAAGTGGGTGCTTTTTAATGAACCCACGGGAACTTTTTTCATAAGACAAGGGGAAAAGGAATGTAGTGTTATATTAATATTAAATGATGGAACAAAGATAAAAAGGTTAAGAACACCTAGTAAAAACCTATATATTTTATACGATAAAGATGGAAAAGAGTCAACGTATGAAGGGTTTGGAACAAATGTTCCCCAAGAAATCTTAATAGCAACGGGAATAAAAAAAATTCTACTTAGTGGAAATAATTCGTCGGCTATAAATATAGGGGAACAGTTAGAAGGACCATTTCTATTATCAGAAAAGAATTCCACAAGGGCTAATGCCATAGGCAGACTTGTTGGTGTTCATATCGTGGATAAAGCTGTTTCAGACACATTAAAAGATTTAAGAAATTTTAATATGGAGAAGAGAAACATTTCAGATAAAGTAAAATCATTGGAATCTCAACTAAATGAATATGACTACTTAGATGATTTAAAGAATAAAATTGATAAATTAGAAAAATTAAAATCAAAGATAGCTGTAAAAAAAGAAAGACATAAAAATTTGAATGAAATAAAAGAAAAATTACAATTAAATAAACAGGAAATATTAAAAACTAAAGAACTAATAAATAAACTTAATACTGTGGAACAAATAGAAAAGATAAACTTTACAATAGAAAAGAAAATCTATAATTTAGCTAGACTTAAGGAAATATATAAACAGTATAATGGAGTTATATCTGATATTGAACTATATAATGAAATTGAAAAGAAACTTTCTAAAACCTCAGAACTTAATACTACAATTGAAAAATTACAGGATAGAATATCAACGGAAGAAAAAATAGTAGAACTGGCAGAAAAATATAAAACATTAAATAATAATATAAATTATATAAATCATTATTTAGAAAAATTAAAACATATTAATAAAATCGATTCTTTAATTGCTAATTTAGAAAGCACATGTACAATTTATAATGATCTGAAAAAAGTTAATGAAAAAATCAAAGATATATTTGAAAGACTAACCTTAGGAGAAAAGTATGTTAAAAAGTTTAAATCTATAGATATGGTTATATCTTATCTTAATAATATCAAAAAAAAGGTAGACACTTTAAATGAAATGATTAGACTTAAGGATAAAGTAAATTATAATAATAAAGAAATCTCAAATACAAGAAAAAGCTTAGCAAGATATAGTAAAGATATAACTTATTTATTAAAGGATTATGAAAAGCTATTAGGTGAGATAGAGGTTTGTCCTGTGTGTTTTAATAAAATTGATATTGATGCCATAAAAAAAATAGTTAATAGTTATAAATAATAAACTGGAGGTAAGAAGGATGACAGATCATGAAAAAAAATTAACGTCTTTAAAGGAAGATTTAGAAAAGGCGAAATCATTAAAATATAGAGCAGAAGCAAAACTAGAACAATTAACGCAACAAAAAGAAGAACTGACTAAGGAATTAAATAAATTAGGAGTTAAACCCGATGAAGTTGATGATAAAATTAAAAAATTAGATAATGAAATAACAGAATTATTTAAGGAAGCTAATAAACTATTGCCAAGGGATATTTTAAATAGAAAGTAAGGTGTTTAAGATGAAAAATTCTGTTAAAAATATTGAAGAGTTGGATGAATATTTAGTCCATATTAAAGAATTTTATACTAGGGAGTCTATAAAAAAGGAGAGAATTAAACAGGAACTTAAAGAAAATTCTAAAAAACTTAAGGTTTTAATAAAAGACATAGATATATTAGAAAAAGTTAATATTCTTCTTCAAAAAACTTCAGAGTATGCAAGGGAACAATCTAAAAAGCAGATTGAAAAGCTAGTGACAAATTGTTTGAAATATATTTTTGAATCGGATATAGAATTTAAAATTGAAATAGAGGAATTATACGGGAAACCAAATGCGGAGTTTTATGTAATATCTAAATATGAAGATGAGACCATAGAAACTAAACCAGAGCTATCAAGGGGTGGGGGTGTTATAGATATAATTTCTTTGGCTCTTCGGATTGCTTTCTTACAAATACATAAGCCAAATGTGGAGGGCCCAATAATTTTAGATGAGCCGGCAAAACATGTTAGTCAAGATTATATTTTTAACGTAGCAAACTTCCTAAAAGAAATATCTGAAATGTTTAATAGACAAATAATAATGGTTACCCATAACGTCCATTTAGCTTCCATATCTCCAAACTCTTACAGAGTAGAATTAAAGGGAAGCGAAAGCATAGTATCTACTATGGAACCATAGTAATACATCTTGACATATTTACGTAAAAGTAATAAAATAAAATACGAATATTAGTATTTTATTTTATTATATTTACTTTAATATCAAGTGTCATTGTTAAATTTAAAAGACTGATATTAACTGGTCTATGCTTTATTTCTGATGTAATGATTAAATGTAAAAAGAAAATGTAACTTGAAAACTGAATACGAAGGAGGTGCTTTACCATTTATTATTTAGCAATAGGAGTACTAGGTGTTGTAGTAGGTGCTTTTGTAGGAATTTATATTAGAAAAACAATAGCTGAAGGTAAAATCAATAGCGCAGAGGAATTAGCTAAAAAAATAGTTGAAGATGCCAACAAAGAAGCTGAAACAACAAAAAAGGAAACCCTTCTTGAAGCTAAAGAAGAAGTTCATAAAATGAGAAATGAAATTGATAAAGAAAGTAGAGAAAGAAGATATGAACTTCAAAAGCTAGAAAGAAGGCTTGTTCATAAAGAGGAAACTATAGATAGAAAAAGTGAAAACCTAGAGAAAAAAGATGAACGTTTAAATAGGAAGATCAAACAACTTGAAAATAAAGAAAAACAAATTGACGAGTTGTATGATAAGCAATTAGAAGAACTTGAAAGACTGTCTGGTTTAACCTCAGAAGAAGCTAAACAATTATTATTAAACGATGTTAAGAAAGAAACTAGCCACGAAGCAGCATTAATGATTAAAGAAATTGAAAATAAAGCTAAAGACGAAGCTAATAAGAGGGCTAGGGAAATCGTTGGATATGCAATTCAGAAATGTGCAGCTGACCATGTTGCAGAAACAACTGTAACAGTAGTGTCATTACCAAATGACGAAATGAAAGGTAGAATAATCGGTAGAGAAGGACGTAATATCAGAACTTTAGAAACCCTTACAGGAATCGATCTAATAATAGATGATACTCCTGAAGCTGTAATACTTTCAGGATTTGACCCTATTAGGAGAGAGATAGCTAGAATAGCATTGGAAAAATTAATTGTAGACGGTAGAATACATCCAGCTCGAATAGAAGAGATGGTTGAGAAGGCGAAAAAAGAAGTTGATAGCCATATTAGAGAACAAGGGGAAGAAGCTGCATTTGATACAGGAGTTCATGGACTTCATTCAGAACTCATAAGATTATTAGGAAGATTGAAGTTTAGAACTAGTTATGGTCAAAATGTACTTAAACACTCTATAGAAGTTTCTCATTTGGCTGGAATTATGGCATCTGAGTTAGGTGCTGATGTGAAAATTGCCAAAAGAGCAGGTTTATTACATGATATAGGTAAAGCTGTAGATCACGAAATGGAAGGTCCCCATGTAGCTATAGGTGTGGACTTAGCAAGAAAATATCGTGAAGGCAAAGACATTCTACATGCCATCGAGGCCCATCATGGTGATGTAGAACCTAATACTATAGAAGCAGTTATTGTACAAGCAGCAGATGCCATTTCCGCAGCGAGACCAGGTGCTCGTCGTGAAACCCTAGAGGCCTATATAAAACGTTTGGAAAAACTAGAAGGTATTGCTGATGGCTTTGAAGGTGTTGAGAAATCCTATGCAATACAGGCTGGTAGAGAAATACGTATTATGGTCAAACCTGAAATAATTGATGACACTGAGTTGATTCATATAGCCAAGGATATTGTTAAGAAGGTAGAAAATGAGCTAGAATATCCTGGACAAATAAAAGTAAACTTAATAAGGGAAACAAGAGCCATAGAATATGCAAAATAAGAGGAGAATTATCTCCTCTTTATTTTTTTATCTACTATTAGAAATTTTTTCAATGGAAAAAGAGGATTTTTTTGTTATTTGTAGAATAAAGAATAGGAGATATAATATAAAATAAAATAATTAGAGGGGGCTTTAATAATGGATGTATTAAAAGTATCAGCGAAATCAAACCCAAATTCTGTTGCAGGAGCATTAGCTGGCGTATTAAGAGAAAGAGGTAATGCCGAGATACAAGCTATAGGTGCAGGAGCTTTAAATCAAGCTGTAAAAGCTGTAGCTATTGCCAGAGGTTTTGTCGCTCCTAGTGGTGTAGATTTAATTTGCGTTCCAGCATTCACCGATATTGAGATTGATGGTGAAGAAAGAACTGCTATAAAATTAATTGTAGAACCTAGATAATTGTTAAAAAACCTGCTAATTGCTAAGCAGGTTTTTATCTTTTTTAGTGTAGTTATATAAAGTATGGAGGTGTTTTTGTGGAAAACTATAGAGTTGATGCCCATTGTGATACTCTTTTAGGTCTTGACAAATCCTTTATAAAATCAGATTCTAGAGAAGGAAGCTTTTATAGTAATGATTCTATAGCGGTTGATATACGCAAGATGCAAGAAGCTAATCATGATCTCCAGTTTATGGCTGTCTTTATAAGTCCGATATTTAATCCCCATTCCTCTTTGAAGATGTGCTTACATTATATCGATTTGTTAAATAGAAAGGTAGATAATAATAGTGAGTATGTATCATTAATCACTAACTATAAAGAACTTAAAGAAAATAAATCTAAAGGTAAAATATCCCTTCTACTTTCCTTGGAGGGTGGAGAAGCTTTAACCGATGATATAGCAGTACTTAGGGTTTTATATAAGTTGGGACTTAGATGTATTACTCTAACATGGAACCATAGAAATAATTTAGCTGATGGAGTAGGAGAATCTATAACAAATGGTGGTTTAACTAACTTCGGAAAAGAAGTAGTAAAAGAAATGAATAGATTGGGTATAATAATAGATGTATCCCATTTATCTGAACCTGGTTTTTGGGACGTTGCAGATTTAACTACAAAGCCTATTATAGCTTCCCATTCCTGTGCCTATAGGCTATGTAATCACAAAAGAAATCTTAAAGACCATCAGATTAGAAAAATATCTGAATTAGGAGGAGTAATTGGAGTTAATTATTATACTGAATTTTTAGAGAATGATCCTAAAAAAGCCAATGTTAAATCTATAGTAAATCATATAGAGTATATAGCTAATGTGGGTGGAATAGAGTCAGTGGGTCTAGGATCAGACTTTGATGGTGCTAAGACTCCTGGGGACATTTCTGATATATCTAAAACCTATAAGATTAAGGATGAAATGAAGAAAAGGGGCTTTTCCCATGATGACATTAATAAAGTTATGGGAAATAACTTTGTAAGGGTTATAAAAGATATTTTATAAACTATTTTAAGAGGATGATATTATGGATAAAATTGATTTACATATGCATACTACCTCTTCAGATGGAATTTTATCTCCTGAGGAAGTGGTGGATACTGCTGTAAAGAAGGGACTTAAAGCTATAGCTATAACAGACCATGACACGGTTGAGGGAATAGCTAAAGCAATTGATAGATCAAAGGAGTATAAAAATTTTTTAGTTATACCAGGTATAGAGCTAAGTTGTGATTATAAAAATAATGAAATACATATCCTTGGATATTTTATAGATTATAACTCAAAGATACTGTCCGATTTAACTAAAAAATTAAAAGATGATAGGGTTAAAAGAGGGGAAAAGATAGTAGATAAACTTAATGCTATGGGGCTTAATATATCCATAGATGAAGTTAATGAAATATCCAGTGAAGATTATATAGGAAGGCCCCATATTGCTAGAGTTTTAGTTAATAAAAACTATGTTAGTTCTATAGGCGAGGCATTTGATAAATATCTAGGTAATAATAAGCCTGGTTATGTGGAAAGATTTAAGCCAACTATACCAGAAGCTATAGATATTATACATGCTACAGGGGGAGTAGCAGTATTAGCTCACCCTGGTCTTATAGGAAATAACATTACATTAGATGAGATATTAAAATTTAAGTTTGATGGCATTGAGGTAATCCACTCTAAACATGATGATGATGATAGACATAAGTTTAATCTTATTTCTGAGAGCTTAAATTTAATTAAAACAGCAGGTTCCGACTGCCATGGATATATGATGAACAATAGTCTTTTAATGGGTAAATACTTTACTAATTTTGAAGTAGTTAATAAATTAAAATTGGCAGCAGATAAATATAGGGGGTAAATATGGGTAATTATAAGAACCAAAGAAATAGACAGTTTCCGTCGAAAATTAGTACAACATCTTTCGTTAAGCTTTATATTCTTCGTCTATTAACAGAAAAAAGTTATTATGGCAATGAGATTATAGAAGAGATAAAAATAAGACTTGATCATAAGTGGGAGCCTAGTCCTGGCATGGTGTATCCTTTACTTAGGGAGTTAGAAGAAAATAATTATATAACAGGATGGTGGCAAGAACCAGATAAAAGATCTATAAGATATTATAAGATTACTGATGAAGGCTTTGAACATTATAAAAAGATACAATTATTATATAAACCAATATTTGAAGATTCTTTGACTATTATAAAAAATACTTTAAAAGATATCTATAGAAAAGATTAATTTTTATTAATATCTTTTTAAAAAAAAGGATGTTATAATCTAGTTGTGGAAATAAGAATTGACGAAAAATATTTTAATAAAACTAGGAGGTCTATAATGGATTTTAATTTATCAAGAAAAGCTAAGAGTATAACACCATCTGTGACATTAGAAATAACTGCTAAGGCTAAAGCTATGAAAAGTGAAGGAATTGATGTTATTGGCTTTGGTGCAGGAGAACCTGACTTTAATACTCCAAAAAATATACAAAATGCGGGTATTAAGGCTATTGAAGATGGAAACACAAGATATACTGCAACTCCAGGAATAATGGAGTTAAGAAAGGCTGTTTGTGACAAATTTAAAAGAGATAATGACCTTGATTATAAACCAGAAAATATACTTGTATCAAGTGGAGCAAAACATTCAATTTATAATGCATTAAGTGCTATTTTAAATCCTGAAGATGAAGTAATAATACCTAATCCCTATTGGGTAAGTTATCCTGAACTTGTAAAGTTAGCCGATGGAGTTCCGGTAGAGGTGAAAACTCTAGAGGAAAATGGTTTTAAATATAAAGTTGAAGATTTAAAAAAGGCCCTTACTGATAAAACTAAAGCTATATTTTTAAATAGTCCCAGTAATCCAACAGGAACAGTATATGAAAGGGAAGAGCTAGAAGAAATCGCAAAGTGGGCAGTTGAAAATAATATTTTTGTTATATCAGATGAAATATATGAAAAATTAGTTTATGATGATGCAAATCATATTAGTATAGCCACATTAAATGATAAGATTAAGGATCTAACTATTATAATTAATGGTATGTCAAAGGCATATGCAATGACAGGATGGAGAATGGGATTTGCTGCAGCCCATAAAGAAATTATAAAAGTTATGACAAATCTTCAAAGTCATAGCACTTCAAATGCATCATCTATTTCACAATATGCCAGTGTAGAAGGATTAAATGGAGATCAAAGTCCTATAGAAGAAATGAGGAAGCATTTTGAAGATAGAAGAAATTACATGGTAGATAAGATTAATTCCATAGAGGGACTATCCTGCAAAAAGCCTAAGGGAGCTTTCTATGTAATGGCAAACATTTCAGAAGTAAAGGGAAAAGAAATTAAAGGCAGAAAGATAAATGATTCAATTGATTTTGCAGGTGCCCTATTAGAGGAAGTTAACGTAGCCCTTGTTCCTGGAAAAGCTTTTGGTGCAGATGATTATGTTAGGTTGTCATATGCTAATTCATTGGATAATATAAAAGAAGGCCTTAATAGGATTGAAGACTTTTTAAAATAGAGATATGGGTTTATCCCGTATCTCTTTAATTGATAAACAGGGAGGAATACATATGAAAGATTTTTATGAGAATCCTTTAGTTACCAGGTATGCTAGTAAAGAAATGTCCAATGTTTTCTCTCCGAACTCAAAATTTAGAACTTGGAGAGAATTATGGATAGCCTTAGCTGAAGGGGAAAAGGAACTGGGACTTAATATAACAGATGAACAAATAAAAGAACTGAAAGACAATAAAAATAATATAGATTTTGAACTGGCAGCAAAAAAAGAAAAAGAGTTTAGACATGACGTTATGGCCCATGTTCATACATATGGGGAACAATGTCCAAAGGCTAAATCCATAATACATCTTGGGGCTACCAGTGCCTTTGTGGGAGATAACACTGATGTTATCTTGATGAACAGAGGACTAAAGGTTATTAAAAAGAAGTTAGTTAATCTATTGGATAAAATGGCAAATTTTGCTGACGAGTATAAAGGACTTCCCACTTTAGGGTTTACTCATTTTCAGCCTGCACAATTAACCACCGTGGGTAAAAGGGCCACTTTATGGTTACAGGATGTTGAGATAGATTATAATAACTTAGATTATGTTTTAAGTAATATGAAAATCAGAGGAGTTAAGGGAACAACTGGAACCCAGGCAAGTTTTCTGAAACTATTTGACAATGATAGTGAAAAGGTAAAGGAACTGGATAAAAAAGTTGCTAAGAAAATGGGATTTGATAAGACTTATCCAGTAACAGGTCAAACCTATACTAGAAAATTAGATTCAGAGGTCTTAAATGTATTAAGTGGTATCGCCCAATCCCTTCATAAAATAACTAATGATATTAGATTATTGCAACATTTAAAAGAGATAGAAGAACCCTTTGGTAAAAAGCAAATAGGATCATCGGCAATGGCCTATAAAAGAAATCCCATGAGAAGTGAAAGGATAGCTTCCTTGGCTAGGACTATTATAGCCAATGGATTAAATCCAGCCATGACTCAATCTACCCAGTGGTTTGAAAGGACATTAGATGATTCTGCTAATAAGAGGATAAGTATTCCTCAATCATTCTTAGCATGTGATGCAATCTTAGAAATAGCTATTAATATATTTGATGGAATGGTAGTATATGAACAGGTAATAAATCAGCATATAGATAATGAGTTACCATTTATGGCTACAGAAAATATACTAATGGAAGCTGTTAAAAAAGGTGGAGATCGTCAAGAGTTACATGAAGTGATAAGGGAACTATCTATGGAATCCAGTAGAAGGGTTAAGATAGAAGGGAAAAGTAACGATTTGTTAGAGAGAATAATAGCTAGTGATAAATTCAACCTAACAAAGGAAGAAATTTTAGATATAGTAGATCCAAAGAACTTTATAGGTAGAGCTCCAGAACAGGTTACAGAATTTATTGATGAATTTATAACTCCTATTTTAAAGAAAAATAAAGAGTTATTGGGTATGGATGTTACATTAAAAGTATAAACCGTCTATATAGACGGTTTATTTTTATATACCATAAAAACATTATGTAAACTTAAACTAAAATTCAAATGAAGCCTGATCTAAAACTTTAAATTCATTATGGTTTTTGATTTCTTTCATTAAGTTAAATAGTGCCATATTTTTATTTTTTGCTTCAATCATAATGTCGAAATCCCTATCAATACTTTTGGCTTTTTTTATAAAGGAATAAAAGGATTCAAAATCTATATTATCGGCATGGGCTCTGAACTTTTTATCAGATTTAGGACTGGAAATATGAATTTTAGGAATAAGTTTCTGGTCATCCCAAGTACTGAATATTCTTTCTAGATAATTTTCAATATCTTCGTCATTATTATTGCACCAGTGATGATGTATATCAAAAACCATAGGGGCTTTTATT
This sequence comes from Dethiothermospora halolimnae, assembly GCF_037577855.1. NCBI lineage: Bacteria > Bacillati > Bacillota > Tissierellia > Tissierellales > Thermohalobacteraceae > Dethiothermospora > Dethiothermospora halolimnae. The sequence continues at coordinate 61,359 of NZ_JBAKFX010000016.1, forward strand.
TTTTCACATAGGGTCAATACATCTATCATATTATAGGTCTTATCATCATTTTCTAATATCAATCTATTTTTTAGGCTATCATCTAAATTATTATATGCTTTTTCAAATCTCTGTAAAGTTTTTTTCTTACTTTTATATTTGCCTCCAATATGTAAAACTAGTTTCCCACAATCTGTATCAAGGCCCATAGCATCCATAATGTTATTATGGTAAACTAAATCCTTTATTGACGATTTTACAACATCTTCTCTAGGGGAGGATATTATTGTAAAATGATCAGGGTGGGCACTGACCCGAAAATTATTGTCTTTAATTATTTTATTTATATTATTATAAAGTTTTTTAAAAGGGGTTATATAGTCCCAGTCTATAACATCGGGGTGGGTGACAAGGGGGACTATTTTTGATGTTATTCTATATACCTTTATATCATGGGCAGCATTGTATAGTAGTATTCTTTTTATATTTGTCAAATTTTCTTCAGTGATTTTATTCAATTTATATAATTTAACTTCTTTATCGTCAATTTTTTTATATTGGGTATAGCTAACAGTTTTTGAGGGGGAGCAATCTTTTAAATCTATGGCCATAGATACATATCCTAATCTAATTTTCATTGAAAACAGTCCTTTCTACATATTTTATTATTTTATTTAATATTTTCCAATTAAAGTCATAGTAGCTTGAAACATATATTTCCATGTCTAATGAGGCTGTCGAAAATGCCTATATAGAACTTCATGTATTTTGTAATGTAATTATATTATAAAATGTCGTAAAAGCTGTTAAAAGGGAAATAAATAGATGCTTTTTGTGTCGTTTTATAGTTAATATGAAAATCGACATTTGCTAATTGAGAAACATTTTTCATCAATATAATTCTACAAAATTATGAGTATCAAAATGTCGAATCTCATTATACATGGAGTAAAAATATTTATATAATTTTGTTTCTGTAAATAGGTCTTAATATGATGTACTAATGATGATAAAATTATAATAAGGTCTTAAAAAATGTTATAATACTATTGAATTTTAGAAAAATAATGAATAGAAAATTGGTTATTATTATTTTAGTTTTCCAATAACCATAAAAGTATATGTAACAATTATTAAAAAAATTCTAAAATGAGCAGGAATTTGGCTTAAAATATAGAAATCTAATTATACAAAATGTATATTTTGCGACATTAGATGTTAAAACTACAGAAAGGATGATTAATATGTACGATATACCATTAGCATTGGAGGATTTTTTAAATTACATTGAAACGATCAAGGGAAAATCAGAAAACACAGTTAAGGAATATCGATATGATCTTATTACTTTTTTTAGATATCTAAAGATTAGATATAGATTAGTTAAAAAAGATGTATCTTTTGATGATATAGATATATACGATATAGATATAAATACTATAAAAAGAATTACAATACAAGACTTATATGGTTTTATATCCTTTGTGGATAAAGAAAGAAATAATAGCAATTATGCTAAAGCTAGAAAAGTCGCTAGCCTACGCTCCTTCTTTAAATATCTACATAGTAAAGTTAAGTTAATTTCTGAGAATCCAGCTATTGATTTAGAGTCACCTAAGACCGACTCTAGGCACCCCGTCTATCTAACCTTAGAAGAAGCTAGAAAGCTATTAGATGTGGTTGATGGTCAATTCAAAGAAAGGGATTATGCAATAATCACCCTATTTTTAAATTGTGGATTAAGATTATCAGAGTTAGTTAGTATTAATATAGATAAGATCAGGGGTGACACCCTAACTGTTGTAGGTAAAGGTAATAAAGAAAGGACCATATATTTAAATGATGCCTGTATAGAGGCTATTGATGAGTATATAAAGATAAGACCTACAAAGGGTATAAATGATGATAAGGCTCTATTTATTAGCAAAAAGAAAAATAGACTTAGTCCAAAGGCCGTTCAATATTTAGTTAAGAAATATGTGAAAAAAGCTGGATTAGACCCGAACAAATATTCTCCCCATAAGTTAAGGCATACTGCAGCCACTTTGATGTACCAACATGGAAATGTGGATATAAGAGCATTGCAACAGATATTAGGCCATGAAAATGTTGCTACAACCCAGATATATACACATCTTAATGATGACAGACTAAGACAAGCTGTAAAGAGTAATCCTTTATCTAAAAATAAAAGTTAATGGTTACAGGGGAGCTCGTAACCCCCCTGTTTTTTTTAATAAGGCACTTTTATTATATCACCAGGAAAAACAGTAGTTTCCTTTATATCATTATATTCTATTATATTATGTAAGACCCTTCTTATATCTTCGTTATTATGATTATTGTCCCTTGCTATATTCCAAAGAGTATCTCCCCTTCTAACTACAACTTTATGGTGTTTATTATAAGATCTACTATACACAGCATCTAAGTTTAATGCAGTAGTTAATATAAATAATAATATTAAAAATAATATGGTTATAAAAATAGTAAATCTTGTTTTGTTTACAATAACATACTTTTTTCTCATATTAACCTCCCCTTTCTTAGAACCCACGTTCCCAAAACATCTGTTCGCTTTATATTATAATAGAACATTCGTTCCTTGTCAACACTTTGTCGAACGAATGTTTGATAAAATTATAAACATATGATATAATATAAAAAAAGTATATTGGGGGTGTAATAATATGTATGAAGATTTATCACAAAACCAACTAAAGATATTAAATTTTATTAAGAGTGAAATTGAAAATAGAGGTTATCCCCCTGCAGTTAGAGAGATCTGTAAGGCCGTAAATCTAAAGTCCACTTCTACAGTTCATGGACATTTATCTAAATTGGAGGACAAAGGCTACATAAGACGAGATCCTACTAAGCCTCGGGCCATTGAAATATTAAATAAAGATAATAGCTACTTACCAAAAAAAGAAGTAATTAATGTTCCGATTTTAGGCAAGGTTACTGCAGGAAAGCCTATTTTAGCTGTTGAAAATATAGAAGACACCTTCCCTATTCCGCTAGATTTTGCTAAAAATAGTGAAGTATTTATGCTAAAGGTTCAAGGGGAAAGTATGATAGATGCTGGAATATTAGATGGAGATTTTGTTTTAGTAACTAAACAAAATGTGGCTAATAATGGAGATATAGTAGTTGCCCTAATAGAAGATGAAGCTACTATCAAAAGATTTTATAAAGAAAAAAATCAAGTTAGATTACAACCAGAAAATAAATATATGGAACCTATAATAGTTAAAGACGTAAAGGTATTGGGAAAAGTTGTTAGTCTATATAGAAATATAAAATAACAAGGTGGATTTACCACCTTGTTATTTTAATTTAACAAGATTATTTATATATAAATTATTTAAACTTTTCATAACTCCAATTTTACAGTGCTCATAGGTTAATCCCCCCTGATAATATGCAATATATGGCTCTCTTATGGGACCATCGGCACTAAGTTCTATTGATGAGCCTTCTATAAAACCTCCTGCTGCCATTATAACTTCATCTTCATACCCCGGCATAGCCCAAGGATTAGGGGCTACATATGAGTCTACTGGAGAGGCATATTGTATTCCTTGGCAAAACTTGATAATTCTTTCCTTTGATCTTAATTCCACTCCCTGTATTATATCACTTCTTTTATCTTCCACATCGGGTATAACCCTAAATCCAAGACTTTTATAAACCGCCGCTGTTAATAAAGCACCTTTTAAAGCTTCAGAAACAACTTTAGGAGCCATAAAGAAACCTTGTAATGTATTTCTTGTAGTTCCAAAGGTTAACCCACATTCTTTACCAACTCCGGGAGCAGTACTTTTATTTGCCACTAATTCAATAATGTCTTTATTTCCTGCTACATATCCCCCTGTTAAAGCCAAGCCTCCTCCAGGGTTTTTTATTAAAGAACCTGCTATTACATCGGCTCCAACTTCTATAGGTTCTATTTTGTCTATAAACTCTCCATAACAATTATCCACCATACATATTATATTTTTATCATATCCTTTTATAGCAGATATAGCTTTTTTGATTTCATCAATTAAAATAGCCCTTCTATCACTATAACCAGTTGACCTTTGTATCAATATCAATTTTGTTTTATCAGAGATTGTATTTAAAACCCCTTTTATATTGATTTTATCATCATCTGTAAGGGGAACCCCTTTATAAGAGATACCATAGTCCTTAAGGGTCCCCTTGGCATCTCCCTTTATTCCTATTACTGTCTGTAATGTATCATAGGGAGCTCCCGTAATTGAAATCATCTCATCATTAGGTCTTAAAATTGCCGATAATGTTAATGATATGGCATGGGTTCCAGAAACAATTGTAGGTCTTACTAAGGCATCCTCCGCTTTAAATACATTGGAATAAATCTCTTCTACCTTGTCCCTTCCAATGTCACCATATCCATACCCAGTTGTCCAATTAAAATGGGTAGAGTTTAGCTTTGCCTGCTGCATAGCATTTAATACTTTATATTGATTATACTCCTTCATATCATCTATATCTTTAAATTTACTCTTAATTTTATTTTCTTGATCCATTACATATGTAATAATTTCTTTTTTTACATCAAATTGTTTACATAATATATTTATGGTATCCTTATTCAATTTATTCACCTTCTATTTATTATTTTCTTTTGTATTCTACCATATTACCTATTTTTCTTCAAACACCCTATCACATATTGGGCATACCCTATTTTTTAATAATTCTTTTCTTAATTTTATAGGTGAATATACTATGCCATTTTTTAAACCTTGTTTTTGTCCAACAACTCGACCTATATGATAACTAACTAATACTATAGATAATAATATTATACTATAAGTTATGACTCCCATCTTTTTTTCCTCCCACCCAAAATACTTCAAGAGCTGCAAAAACTAGAAATACTATTAAACATACTATTAACTTTATTATATTAATCTTTATCAATATTAAAACTATAATTAGGGAAAATAAAATAACTTCCACCAATCCAAATCTGTCAACTAAATTACTATTATTATTCATTCTATCTAACTTTAAGTCTATAATGTCATCTATAAGTTGAAGTAATAACATAATTAAAAAAGAAGATATCATAGGATATAGTCCTATTAATAAAGTACCTACTAAAAATACTAATACTCCTTCTTGATATCCTTTAATTTTAAAAGATAACTTCCTATTTAAGTCACTAAACATACCTATTATATATGCAGAAAATAATAAGGATATGGAGACTTCTTTATCTAACAAACAAGCCATAGAAAATATAATTAATCCGTAGGGAAGAACTCCTGTTCCCATATTATATATCAATTTTTTTAATAATTTATTATCATCGTCGATATAGTCATCTATCATCTTTATAACAAAGGCTGTGAAAATTATGGCCACAATCATCTTTACTCTATAGGCTTTTAAGAACAAAAGTCTTCACCTCGTTAAACCCTGTTTTATATAATGCAGATATAGGAAATATATTGGAACTTTTAAGCTTCCGTCTTAAAAACTTGATATCGCCTAACTCTTCGTCTAGATCTATTTTATTAGGCAATAAAGCATAATTTTTTTTGTTGTTACCATAGTTTATAATCTGCTTATCAATTTTACTTATGTAACCTTTATTTTTAACCCTATATGTATCTATTATATGCAGTATTAGATCACAATTCTCCAGTTGGTCTAGTGTCTGAATTATTCCATTTCTTATGGCTAGCTCTGGGTGTATGCCATCCATCAATCCACTGGAATCTAATATATTTAACTCCTTATGGCCTTTATATACCTTAATATTCATTTTAGTTGACTGTATACATCTAGTTTTATAGGGTTTTTTAGAAGATAAGTAGGCCTTGGCTGCATCTATTGTCATTTCCTTTTTTAAGCTTCTACCACTGGGATATTGAAATTTTATTATAATTTTTTTTAATCCTAAAAATTCTGCAAAATTTAACATAAACAATGTTTTCCCAGCATTGGCTTTTCCTATAATTAAAGCTCTTTTCAATACTTATCATCCCCTTCTATATCATCTTTTCTTATAAGTAGTAAATCCTCTTTTGTAATAATACTTTGTTTTTTAAGTCTTATGGCTTGTTTTCTAAAGGATTTTTCTATTATATTTCTAACTAGTCTAGCATTGCCACTGTTAAAGGAATAATTATTAGTGCTTAATAAAAGTCTTAATTTTCTTATTGCCTCCTTTGTTAATTCATACTCCTTTTCTATAGCCATTTTTTCGGCAATTTTTATGAGTTCATCAACGGTGTAATCGTGGAAATTAATATGTATAGGAAATCTAGACTTTAACCCTGGATTAAGTTTAAGAAAATACTCCATTTCATCTTCATAGCCTGCTAATATTAAAATTAAATCATTCTTATTATCCTCCATAGATTTAACCAAGGCATCTATAGCTTCCTTTCCAAAGTCCTTCTCACCACCCCTTGCTAAAGAGTATGCTTCATCAATAAATAAAATACCTCCCATAGCCTTCTTTACCTGTTGTCGCACCTTAAGAGCTGTATGGCCTATATACTCCCCCACTATATCTGCCCTTTCTATTTCTATTAAATGTCCCTTTTCTAAAACTCTCATTTCTTTAAACAGTTTTCCGATTATTCTAGCTACAGTAGTTTTTCCAGTACCGGGATTTCCCTTAAATATCATATGTAAAACTATTGGGTCTGCAAGGAGTTTTGCTTCTCTTCTTTTATCTTGAATATCCACAAAAGCCCTTATTTCCTCTATTAGTTCCTTTACATTTTTAAGCCCCACAAGGGAGTTTAACTCATCAATTATTTCTTCGATTGATTCGATCTTTTCTTTTTTATTAGTGACACTCTTTTTTAATGTAGTAGTATTAGAATTTGTAAACAATCTATCAAAGGTATCATTTAAATCTAACTTTCCTTCTCTATATAATGATATAACTTCTCTATTCATTCTTTCACCTCTAATTTAGTTGCTATTAATATCATATGCAATAGAATAATAGATTGTTAATATTTTTTATAGAGTAGGAGGTAGATAATTAATTTATCTACCGGCCTCTCACACCACCGTACGTACCGTTCGGTATACGGCGGTTCACTAAGACAATCTGAATTTTTCATACTGTGAAGATAAACTTGTAAAG